>DATIGG010000478.1:0-17590 GCA_035454825.1 Thermodesulfobacteriota bacterium
GACAGGCTCACCACGAACGGACCACGGCACATTAGAAATCAACTACTTAGCCGTTCGTCCTGAGCGCGTCGAAGGGCGAGCGGCGAATTGTGACACACTCTCGAAGGGGAGGGAGTTTGAGTGGGGACCCTTCTCTCCAAAGGAACGAAGGGCGATTCCGTTCTTAACTGTTCCCTCAAAGGGAGGGCACGATCCTCACCCGGGCCCTGACCCAAGGGAGAAGAAATAATCCCTGACAGTTCAAGCTCTGATTTTAGGAGGTGGTCGCATGAAAGAGTCGATTCTTAATGGGAAGAGAATCCTGGCGGTAGATGACGAACCCGATGTTTTGGAGGTTCTGGAAGAGGAAATCTCTGGGGCTTGTCCAAAGTGTACGTTTGACAAGGCCACCACCTTTGAAGAAGCTTCGCAGAGGTTAGACTCCTACACCTATGACCTGATCATCCTCGATATTATGGGAGTTCGTGGTTTTGACCTTTTGGAACTTGCAGTCGTAAAGAAATTTCCGGTTGCGATGCTCACGGCTCATGCTCTTACTCCCGAAGCCCTGAAACGTTCTTTTGAAATGGGGGCGCGGGCTTATCTGCCAAAAGAGAAATCAGGAGAAATCGTTCCCTTTCTGGAAGATGTTCTGACCTATGAGTATTCACCGGGTTGGAAGCGTCTTTTCATGAAATTGGAGGATTTTTTCAATTCCCGTTGGGGAAAGGGATGGAAGACGGACGAGGAGTTCTGGAAAGAGTTCGAGGACAAATCGAAACGTTGGTTGTAAGGTAACGGTTATGCACGACGGCGAGACCATCAGAGTCTGAGACCGTCGTCCTCCTCTTTTACTTTAAGAAGGTTTTTGGTTGTCTTCTGCAGTTGCGCGACGGCCCAAAAGGCCTCCTTCAGGAGCTGTTTCTGCCGTGTGGAGAGCTCCGCAGGGTCGATATGGTTGCTTAACTCCCTTCCTTGATCGAGATCATTGAGGTTGTTCCTGATCCTCAGGGTCAAGAGAGTTTCGAAGGCCTGCTCAAAAATCTCAGCCTGGTCATCGGAGATCGTTTTGTCCTGATTCAGTAGCCTGATTCGCTCCAGGGTATTTGACTCTGCGATTCCTTGATGGAGAGCCAGAATCTTGACGCAGGTGATCAGTGGGACAAGGCCGTAGAGTTTGAGGTTAAGACGGTTCTTGTATTTGCCGCTCTTTTCCACAATGAAGTTCTTAAAGAAACCGATAGGAACTGGAATCGAAACGATTGCCTGTGCCAGCGATTTCAGAAAAGAGGGATGTTCCCGGACGAGCTGGAGAACATGGGCTTTGAGGTCTTTATCGAGAGACGGATCGCCGGTGACCGATCGGAAGTCAAGGAAGACGTAGGTGTCCATCAGATCCTTTTCCTGAAGGGTAGGGGTCTGGATCCACTCTGTTGTCTTTACTCTCCATTGGTCGATATCTCCGAAGTATTTGGGCTGATTTGCCATCACGCCTCCCTTGCACTTGGGGATTCCGCATTGATGGAGCCCCTCAACGACCTGATTGGAGAACCGTCTGAAATAACCGAGGGTCTCTTCAGACGCAGGACCTGAAAAGATAAGGGCATTATCCTGGTCTGTGAGCAAAGTTTGTTCTCTCCGTCCTTCACTGCCGAGACCGAGCCAGGCATAGGGACAGGGAGCAGGACCCAGTTCCATTTCGCTGAGCTGAATGACTCTTCTCACCATCTTGTCATTGAGTTCACTGACGATTTTACAGGCGTGAGAGGCAAGGGCCCCGTCAGCGATCAAGGCCCGAAGGACTTTTTCGACCTCTCTTCTCATGACATTCAACTGGGAGAAGGTGGCTGCCTCTTCAATATTTCTAACCAGAGACAGAGCCTCTCTCCCTCTGAACCGGAGGAGATCAAATCCGGTGAGGACCCCGTCGACTCTCCCCTCTGTCGAGGCAATGAGCTCGTTGGTCCTGTGCTTGATCATCTGGTGGAGGGCATCAAAAAAGAAACCCTGGGTATCGATGGAGTAAAAATCCTTCTCCATAATGGTTTCGACCGGTGCCTGGGGAGATATGCCCTCCAGCAAGACGGATTTGAGGATCCCTCGCGGTCTTAAGACACCTTGAGCTTTTCCCTCTTCGTCCACAATGATGGTAGTTCCCAAGCCCTTATCGATGATCTCGCGGGCAGCCTCTTCAATGGTGCTCCGGAAAGAGAGGGGTGCTTTGAGCGGAGAGATCATCTCTTTGATCTGTTTCCGGTAGAGGAAGGGCTCAACTTGGGCGACCCCGGGATTCTCAGATAAGAGCTCTTTGTAAATCGCCCTCATCCTCTGGGTCAGGAGTTGATTGAAGAATTTGTAAAAGACAGGATGCCTCTGGGTCATCAGGAGAAACGCTTCTCGGCCTTGAGCCAGTGCGAGGGTCTGTTCGATCGCCTGAATGTTGGCTGTTGTAAGCCCTTGGGTCAGCAAGGCAATCTCCCCGAAGCAGTCTCCCTCGCCAAGGAATCCCAAAACGGTCTCCTTCCCTTCGTCGTCCAGAAGATAGACCCTCACAAGGCCGCTCTTGATAAGGTAGAAAGACTCTCCTGGTGAGCCCTGTTTGATAATCGACTCCCCCAGGGAGAATCTCTTCCATACCATGCTAACCGCTATTTCTGTTATCTCTGCTTCGGCGAGGAGATTGAAGGGAAGGGTGTCCTTGAGAAACTGTTTCTTGATTTCTGCCAGATCTTCTTCTCTCAGATCGGCGCTGGGGTCTTCTTGCTTTGCGTGGGTTGCCATAACTGACCTCCATAACCCCATACCTCCTCTCCCCTCCGGGGGAGAGGATTGAGAGCCTGCCCCGTACTCGATACGGGGTGAGGGGGAAACCAGCGCGTCCCACCTTCACCCGCCTTTTGGAAATTCACAGAGTTCAATGAGAACCCCGCCTGATGATTTCGGGTGAACAAAGGCCACCTTTGTGTTGTGTGCCCCTGGCCGGGGCTTTTGATCGACCATCGTTGCACCCTTTTCAAGATAGGCCTTTACCTCTGCCTCAACATCATCGACTTCAAAGCAGATATGATGGATCCCCTGACCCTTTGTCTCCAGGAATTTTACGAGGGGGGAGTCTGGCTCTGCAGGCTGGACCAGTTCAATATTCGATTCGCCAATCTTAAAAAAGCCGACCTTCGTCTTTTGTGCAGTAACCACTTCCACACCCGAGAGGGTAAGACCCAGGACGGTTTGATAGAACTTGGAAGCCTCCTCGAGGTTATTTACAGCAACAGCAATGTGATTGATCTTTTTGATCATCTTGCCCCCTTCCAGCAGATTCTGAGATTCGATATCGAAATCCCTGCGTTCAGCGTTATTGGTCCACTTAGTCCGTCATTCCCTTGAAACCTGTCCTCGCGAAAGCGGGGAACGGGAATCCAACCCTCAAAGAAATAAGATCTGGATTCCGGGTCAAGCCCGGAATGACAACTGAAAATGAAAATTCGTTTTTTGTGCGCATACATTTATGCCACTGCATATAGTTTGAATTTTGGTCATTTGATATTGTTTCGAATTTCGGATTTCGTGCTTCGAATTTGTGTTGAATCATTCGATTTTAATTGTTTCCTGGATGTATTTGGTAATCTCCTCGGTGGAGGCACCGGGCTGAAAGATTTCCCGGATTCCGGATTGTTTTAAACCTGGAATATCATCGACGGGAATGATCCCACCTCCCAGGACGAGAATATCCTGGACCCCCCTTTCCCTCAGGAGTTGGACGACCCTTGGGAAAAGGGTGTTATGAGCGCCGGAGAGGCAGGAGAGGCCAACCACATCGACCCCTTCCTGGATAGCTGCATTTGCAATTTGTTCCGGGGTTTGCCGGATCCCTGTATAGATCACCTCCATCCCTGCGTCTCTTAAGGCCCGGGAAATGACTTTTGCTCCTCGATCATGCCCATCCAACCCAGGTTTTGCTACAAGCACTCTTATTTTTCGGGCCATCTCTCTCCTCCGTCGAGAGCGTGAGATTGCCACGCTCCCATTGGTCGCTCGCAATGACGACATAAGAACATCTAACCCGTTTGTTTTTTGGTTTCTATACTACGAACTTCGAACTCTGAACTCCGAACTTTCATCTTTCTCTATGTTCTCCAAAGACTTCCCTTAAGGTGTCTGAGATTTCTCCAAGGGTGGCATAGACCCGGACGGCTTCTAAAATGGGTGGCACCAGATTCTCCGTCCCTTGTGCTGCCTTTCTGAGAGTGGCCAGAGTTTCTTTCACCTTTCCCTGGTCCCTTTCTTTTTTGACCCTTGCGAGTTTCTCCCTTTGGTACCGTTCCACTTCGGGACGGATACGGAGGATATCCTTAAGAGGTTTCTCCTCGATCTGAAATTGATTGACTCCAACAATGATTCGTTTCTTCGTCTCGATCTCTTTTTGATATTGGTAGGCGCTTTCTGCAATCTCCTGCTGGATAAAGCCCGATTCAATGGCTTTGATGGCCCCTCCCATGGCATCGATCTTTTCAATATATTCTACGGCCTTTTTTTCAATCTCATTGGTGAAGGTCTCCACGGCGTAAGAGCCTCCGAGGGGGTCGATCATATCCGCAACTCCGCTCTCATAGGCAACCAATTGCTGGGTCCTCAACGCAATTCTCACCGAGTCTTCAGAGGGGAGGGCGTAAGCCTCGTCTCTGGAATTGGTGTGCAGAGATTGAGTTCCTCCCAAGACAGCGGCCAGGGCCTGGAAGGCGACCCGAACCACATTGCTATCCGGTTGTTGGGCTGTCAGGGTTGAACCGGCTGTCTGAGTGTGAAACCGTAACATGCAGGATTCTTCCTTTTTTGCCTTAAAACGGTTCTTCATAATCTTCGCCCAGAGTCTACGGGCTGCCCTGAATTTTGCAATTTCTTCAATGAAATGGTTGTGTGAATTAAAAAAGAAGGAAAGACGGGAGGCAAAGGAATCGACATCGAGGCCTGCCTTCATCGCTGCTTCCACGTAAGCAATCCCGTTTGCGAGCGTGAAGGCCACTTCCTGAGCGGCGGAGGAGCCCGCTTCCCGGATATGGTAACCACTGATGCTGATCGTGTTCCAGCGGGGAACCTGATCTTTACAGAAGGCGAAGATATCGGTGATGATCCGCATCGACTCCAGGGGAGGGAAGATATAAGTTCCCCTGGCAGGATACTCCTTCAGGATATCGTTCTGGATCGTCCCTTGAAGGATGTCCGCTTTCACCCCTTGCGTTTCAGCTACGGCGATATACATGGCAAGGAGGATGGCTGCCGTCGCATTGATCGTCATGGAGGTTGAGACTTTATCCAGGGGGATGCCTTCAAAGAGGATTTCCATATCCTTAAGGGTGTCGATGGCAACTCCGACCTTTCCCACTTCTCCCTCGGCCAGGGGATGATCGGAGTCATACCCGATTTGGGTGGGGAGATCAAAGGCTACGCTCAGGCCGGTCTGGCCGTGGTCGAGGAGGTATTTGTAGCGTTTATTGGTCTCCTCAGCGGTCGCAAAGCCTGCATACTGGCGCATCGTCCAGAACCGTCCCCGATACATGGTGGGCTGGACCCCGCGGGTAAAAGGATATTCTCCGGGGAATCCGAGCTCCTCACAATAATCGAGGGAATCGACATCGATGGGGGTATAGAGGCGTTTCGCCTCAATATTCGAGGTCGTCTTAAAAGAGGGCTCCCGCTCTTTCGACTTTGAGATCACTTTTTGAAGGGTTGTTTTCTCCCAGCGCTCAAACTCCTCTCGAACATTCTTTGACATGAGTTACTCCATCTTTAATATTGCGGAATTCGGATTGCGGATTTCGGAATGAAGAAACTTTTTTGGGTTATAAAAGCCAATTATTTTTGATTTTTCAATCCGCATTCCGCATTCTGCAATCCGCAATCCGTCACAGCGGTATATTTCCATGTTTTCGCCATGGGTTGGTATCCACTTTGGTTTTCAAAGTATCCAAGGCCTGAATAATTTTAGGCCGGGTCTCTTCAGGCTCAATGATCTCGTCGACATATCCCAATTCGGCTGCCTTATAGGGACTGGCGAACTTCTCCTGATATTCGGAGACGAGCTGGCGACGGGTCTCCTCCGGATTTTTAGAATTCTTGATCTCATTTCGAAAGATGATGTTGACCGCTCCATCGGCTCCCATGACTGCAATCTCTGCGGTGGGATAGCAATAATTGATATCTCCGCGAATGTGCTTGCTTGACATGACGTCGTAGGCGCCTCCGTAACCCTTACGGGTAATGATGGTAATCTTTGGAACGGTGGCTTCGCAAAAGGCGTACAGGAGCTTAGCGCCATGTCGAATAATTCCTCTTTCCTCCATGTCAATTCCCGGGAGGAAACCTGGGACATCGACAAAGGTGATGATCGGAAAGTTGAAACAGTCGCAAAATCGGACGAATCGAGCAGCCTTGACAGAGGAGTCCGGATCAAGGGATCCTGCCATCCAGTTGGGCTGGTTGGCAACAATGCCTACCGGCATTCCGTCAAAACGGGCAAAGCCGATAACGATATTCTTGGCATGATCTTTCTGAACTTCAAGAAAGTAGCCATGATCGACCACAGGAAGGATCACCTTTCTCATGTCATAGGTTTTCTTGGAATCTTCCGGGACAGCGGTCTTTAGGGATTCATCCATTCGGTTTGGATCGTCATCATTTGCGACGATGGCCGGTTTTTCCCGGTTATTCTGCGGAAAAAATCGAAACAACTCCTTGATCAGGCGGATGGTATCCCCATCATTTTCTCCTGCGAAATGGGCTACCCCGCTTTTTTCCATGTGGACTTTCGATCCTCCGAGGAGCTCGGAAGTGATCGGCTTTCCATCTGCGGTCTCTGTCTTTTTTAAAGCCGCCTTAATAACGTCCGGGCCAGTAATGTGCAGGTAGCTTGTCCGTTTCGTCATCAGAATGAAATCGGTCATGGCAGGGGAATAGACCGCTCCTCCTGCACAGGGGCCCATGATGGCAGAGATTTGGGGAATCACCCCGGACGCAAGGGCATTTCTGAGAAAGATATAGGCATAGCCAGCCAGGCTTTCCACCCCTTCCTGAATTCTTGCTCCTCCGGAGTCGTTTAGGCCGATCACCGGAGCCCCGGTCTTCATCGCAAGGTCCATCACCTTGCAGATCTTTTCTGCGAAGGCCATTCCCAGGGCCCCGCCAAAGACTGTAAAATCCTGGGAAAAGACGTAAACCAGGCGACCATCGATCTTCCCGTATCCCGTGACTACTCCGTCGCCGTAATACTTCTTTTCTTCCATTCCGAAATCTGTACAGCGATGGGTGACAAAGCGGTCGAGCTCAACAAAAGTCTCCTTGTCGAGGAGAAGATCGATCCTCTCACGGGCCGTCAGTTTTCCGTCCTTATGCTGCTTATCAATCCTCTCCTGGCCACCCCCTAAGGAGGCTTCTTCCCTTCGCTTTTCCAGCTCCTTCCGAATGTTTTCCATCGACCTCATGGGTCTCTTCCCTCCTCGAAAGAGTTAGTGCAAATTAAGAAATGCGGTCCGGTTGGGTTGGTCTCGTCTCAGGCCGTCATTCCTGCCCCGGTTTTCACCAGGATAAACTCCAGCAGGAATCCAGGACATTTCTCATTTTTCCTTGGGGGGTTCAGGATTTCCGTTTTCACGGGAATGACACATCCGAACCTTTCTTCAAAAGGCTAAAGTGTTGCAAAAACTTCAATGATCATTGTCTTTAACGAGTTCGTGGCCCATGATCTCTTCTACAAGAGAGTAAGGATCTGCTTGGCGAGTTGCAAGGTCATCGAGAATCGTTTTCCATTTGCCATCCCTCTCTATTTTTCGCAGAAGATGGGACATCACCTCCGATTCAAGGATTCCCAGAAAAGTGGCTTTCGCCCTCTCCCTCATTTTCTCTTTCAGCGCCTCCGATTGTTCCAAGACCTGCCTGTGTTGATAGATCCCGTTCACGAGTTCAGATATTCCTTTTCCAAGGAGGGCCTCCGTTTTAAAGATGAGAGGGTTCCAATGATTCCCTCGTCTCTTTCCCATTTCAAGAACCATCCGGAGATCACGCTCAACTTTGTCTGCTCCCTCCCGGTCACACTTATTAATGACAAAGAGGTCTCCGATCTCGATGATCCCTGCCTTAATGGCTTGAATATCGTCTCCCATGCCAGGCACTAAAACGACAATCGAAGTGTGGGCTGTGTTTACGATCTCCACCTCGTCCTGACCCACGCCCACGGTTTCAACCAGGATGATCTCCTTTCCCATGGCATCCATGACATTCACGATGTCTTGAGTGGAGCGAGAGAGACCTCCAAGGCAGCCACGAGTTGCCAGGGAACGGATGAATACTCCTTCGTCCGTGGAATGGCGCTGCATTCGGATCCGGTCCCCAAGGATCGCTCCGCCGGTAAAAGGGCTCGTCGGGTCGACAGCAACAATTCCAACCGTTTTTCCCTCCTGGCGGAAATAGTCGATCATCTTATCGACAAGGGTGGATTTCCCGGAGCCTGGAGATCCTGTGATCCCGATAATATAGGCCCTCCCTGTCTTGGGATAAAGTTCTTTCAAGGCCTCTGAGGCGGAAGGGATCTGGTCATCAATGTCCCTCATCAGCCGGGATGCCGATCGAACGTCCCCCTCAAGAATCCGCTTTGCAAAACCTGTTTCCACAATGAGCAGAAATATAGCAGATATTTATTTAAGTCTCAATAAAATTTATGGAAATTATGGAAATTCCTGTCCGGCCTCTGGATTTTGGGATTTCTTCACACGTTCCAAGGGATTACGAAAATTCATGGAAAGATTTAACGGCCGTACATGGTACCTGGCAAAAAGGTAGTGATGACAGGAAAGGCAAAGATAATTGCGGTCGATAATGCTTCGAACATCAAAAACCAGGAACATCCTTTGAAGATATCATGCATGGGAACGTCACGGACAACGCCAGAAAGAACATAGACATTTAGACCCACAGGTGGGGTCATCAGCCCAATCTCGGCCATCTTAACGCATAGGACACCAAACCAGATGGGATCTAAACCCAATTGCTTTGTGACGATAGGAAACATGATGGGTTGGGTAATGATCAGCATAGAAAATGTGTCCATAAACATCCCCATCGGAATGTAAATGACCAGGAACATGGCAACGACGACCCAGGGCGGTACGGGGAGACTGCCTACCCAGTTAGACGCAGCCTGGGGAATTTGGGCAAGGGTGAGGAAGAAGGCGTAGAGTCCGGCTCCAATGAGAATAAGGAATACCATGCAGGTGGTGCGTAGGGTATCCAAGAAACAGAGTTTGATGGTTTCACCTAATTTGCCTTTCGCTATCCTTCTACCAAATAAAATCATCAGAAACCCTGCAAAGGCGCCCACGGAGGCAGCCTCTGTTGGGGTAAACCAGCCTATATACATACCACCGATAACTAGGAAGAATAATAAAGCCATTCCCCAAATGCCTTTTAATGAAACAAATCGCTCACGCCAGGTGTAAGTTTCGGGTGCCGGGACGAGTGTTGGATTGACCTTCGTCAAGAACCAAAGCCCCATAATGTAGATGCTGGTGCTAAGAATCCCGGGTAAAAACCCAGCGATCAACTGAGCTCCGGCAGAGGTATCATTAATAGAGGCATAAAAGACTGAAACAACGCTTGGAGGAATCATAATGGCTAACGTTCCTGCTGCTACCACAAGACCGCAGGCTAATTTTTTATCATAACCCAATGCGCGCATCTCGGGTATGGCAATGGTCCCCATGGTGGCAGCCGAGGCCACACTCGACCCACAACAAGCACCGAATCCAGCAGAAGCGACGAAGGTGGCTATACCCAATCCACCTGGAAATTTACAGAACCACTTGCGACCGATGGCATAGAGGTCACTGCTAATGCCTGCTTTAAAACCGAAATGGCCCATGATAATGAAAAGAGGAATGACTGCTAAGAGATAATTGGCTGTATTGACATACGGAAAGGCTTTCAATTGCGTGAAGGCAAGATGCGGACCCTTTATGGCCAAACATCCAAAGAACCCGGTTACACCCAAAGAGGCATAAATAGGCAGACCGAGAGCCATCAAAGAGAGAACCAGGATCATACTGAGAATGACTGCAAGGCCTGGATCTATCATTCAGGGGGCTCCTATTACAAATTCTCACTCCCACCCGAGAGATGCATTAAGGAATCAATTATTCACCAATTTGACTAAAATCAGGGAGCTCGAGAGGGAAAAGACCTTTTAATCTCCCAATGTCAACCCAGATATCAATCACGAGCTGTATACAGGTCAGCCAGCAACCCAAGGGCACAAGGGCTTTAGCCCACCAGATTGGCATCTGGACAGCACCCCAGCGGAATTCATGGATCTGAAAAGATCTAAGCGCCTCCTTTCCGCTCTGAAGGCCCAGAATTCCCAAGAAAAAGAAGCAAATGATCCAACAAATGATATCCATTTTGATCGCCCATCGGATGGGCACCTTTCTCATCACTAGGACCACGCGAGTATGTCCTCGCTCACTCTGTGTCCAGGTGATCCCAAGGTAGACGAGTACTACCAGAAGGACCTCATTGAGCTCAAAAACCCCAGGGATCGGAAAGTTTATAGCATAACGAAGAGTCGTGTCTAATGTTGTACTGATAATCATGATGGCTAAAGAAGCTGATGCAATTGCGGCAAAGATCATATAAACCTTCTTATACCATTTAGCAAAAGTCACCATCTTTGTCTTTGTCTCCTCCGATGGGGCAACGGAGGATGAATAAATGGATTAGCTCGGTTGCCCCACTATTTCTCAACATGCCATTCAGATTACTTCTTCCTGTATTTCGCCACATAAATCTCATATGGATTCTTAAGCTTTCCTTCAGGTTCATATTTTGCAATGAGTTTTCTTACTCTATCAATGAACTCCTTGCCGTCAAAACCCGCTGGTTTTGCTACCTTCTCGGCCCATTCATTTACTTGGGCCGGCTGAACCATGTTGACTGACTTCTTTATCTCTACATCTGACCATTTGGTGAATTTAGACCCTGCTTTCACCATGATATCAAGGCTCTCTTCAAGAAGCTTATTATAGAGTTCCAGATACTTCCATTTATAGATATCATCTGCCGTTTGTTGAAATACCGCCTTTAGATCATCTGGAAGAGATTTCCATAATTCCATATTCATGACCACCGTGGTTGGGGCATGTGCTCCTGCACCGATTTCGATGATGTTGGGAGCCTGCTCATAGAGCTTCATCTTTTCAGCAGTGATAAAACAGAAAGCGAAGACACCATCGAGGATCCCCCTTTCGAGAGATTGGTAGACCTCTGCTGCGACCACAGGCATTCCTCTTCCTCCCAAGCGGTCAACTGTCTCAGCACCCACACCATATCCCCGGATCTTCAGACCCTTGAGCTCTTCAACTTTGGTGACCGGTTTCTTCATGAAGAGAGGGCAATAATCCCAATTTGTGAAATACAAAACCTTACAGTTGTTTTTAACTTCCCATTCTTGTTTCAACGGAGGGTAAGTCTCATAGATATCCCGGCAGACCTTCAATAGAGTGTCTGCATGGTCACAGTCCAAGAAATACCACTCCAGTCCCCGGCTCAGAGGTACCATTGCTGGGTAATAGCCGTAGGAGATGAGAGACATCTCTGAAAGGCCATCTCTAACTGCCTGGAGATGTTCCCCTACTTTGTGAAGTGAAGAAGCCCAGTACTTCTCAAACTTGACCCTGCCTTTGCTCCTATCTGCCACCGTGTCAATATACCAATTATCCAATTGTGCAGTCGGAGCAGTCGACCCAATATAGCAATCATATTTCATGGTCCATAGTTTGCCCGGTTTTGTCTGGGCATTTGAGGTGACAACTCCTCTCACGCCTCCAAATGCCACGGCACCGATTCCTGCGCCTACACCAGATTTCAAAAATGTCCTCCGATTAATGCTCCTCTCTCTATTCATAACTCCAAGCCTCCTTTCTCCTCATTTCGCCCTCGCTCCCTTTGTCACCTCACCCGCCTTGCTTCGTTGGCCCAGTATTTCTCTCTGAGTTCTCTCTTGAGAACCTTCCCGTAAGGATTCTTAGGGACCTCATTGATAAATTCGACGGACTTCGGTTTTTTGTAACTTGCAAGATATTCCTTACAAAAGTTTATAATCTCTTCTCCCGTAACCTTTTGGCCTTCCTTTATGGCCACAATGGCCTTGATAGCCTCTCCCCAGGTTTCATCTGGAACTCCGATGACAGCCACTTCATGAACTGCAGGATGCTTAAGGATCACATCTTCGATCTCTCTCGAATAGATATTCTCGCCTCCGCTGATGATCATATCTTTCTCCCGATCGAGGATGTAGACGTAGCCCTTCTCATCCATGATCCCTAAATCACCGGTGTGAAGCCATCCTCCCCGCAAGGTTTCGGCTGTAGCTGTCGGATTCTTCCAGTAGCCTTTCATGACGACCTCTCCCCGGACCACAATCTCTCCCATTTTTCCCGATGGGAGTTCGTTATCGTTTTCATCGAATATCTTTACCTCCAAATCTGTCCTGGGGATTCCAGCCGATGTGAGCCGCTTCATCTGTTCTTCCGTTCCCTCCAGGAGATGTTCTTCCTTCCGCAGATAGGAGATGGTCATGGGCGATTCGGCCTGACCAAAAAGCTGGACAAAGATCTGTCCGAGTTTCTCGACGGCTGCTTTCAGATCTTCAACATAAATGGGAGCCCCACCGTAGTGGATACACTTTAATGAACTGAGATCGTACTTGTCAATCTCAGGAGAGATGATCAGTCGCTTGATCATGGCCGGTGCCATAAACATATTGGTCACTTTCCTCCTCTGGATGGCTTCAAAGACCAATTTGGGATCAAAAGACTTTGAGGCCAGGATGATATTGGCCGCTGCCTTGGCCACATTGGGTATGCTGTAAACACCGCTACCGTGGCTTAAGGGAGCAGCATGCAGGATGACATCCTCAGGGCCAAGGGGAGTCATATCGGCAAAAAAGTTCATGGTCATCGTCATGAGCACGTGATGGGTCAGCATGGCCCCTTTTGGCTGGCCGGTCGTCCCTGAGGTATAAAAGAGCCATGCCAGGTCGTCCCGCTCGACATCGACGTCCGCAAATGCCGAAGATTTTCCTTCGAGTAAACCCTCGTAGGACACCATTCCTTCCCGAGGATCAGTGATGCAGATATAATGCTTCACCCGCGGCATCTCGGACTTTAAAGCATAAAGAGAATCTCTGAAATCATCACCCAAAACGACGGCTACAGCTTCCGAGTTATGAATGATGAAAGCGCACTCCTTGGGATGTAAGCGAAAATTAATTGGAACGGTTCCTATTCCGGCTTTGAAACAGGCAAAGAGGGTTTCAATAAATTCGGGGCAGTTATGTAATAGGATGGCTACATTATCCCCTTTCTTAATACCCAGACTTGTGAGGGCATTGGCCAGTTGGTTAATCCTTTGGTTTGCCTGTTGATAGGTCAACTCGTAATCGCCGTAGGCGATTGCTAACCTTTCGGGAAACGTTCGCGCACTCTTTGTAAAAAGCGTTCCAACATTCATAGATATGGCCTCCCTCTGTTGGTTTCTGGAAGTTTTAGACGTCAAAAACTATACAAACTTACAAGTGATTCCACCATCGACGATGAGCTGGGCACCCGTAATATATTTGGCCTCATCAGAGGCAAGAAATAAGGCGGCATGAGCAACGTCCCAGGCCTCCCCCATCTTTCCTGTCGGACATTGCTTGTTCCGGACTTCGATCATTTTATCGACGTTTCCGGCTCCGTAAACTTGCTTGAGGGGTTCCACTACAAAGGGAGTATTCATCAAGCCCGGCAGAATGGCATTCGCACGAATTCCCTTTTCAGCATATTGCAGCGCAATCCCCTGCGTTAGCCCGAGAATTCCTGCCTTGGTTGTATAGTAGGTGATGTAGGGAACCCCTGTATACCGAATTGCAGCAATGGAAGAAATATTGGTAATTACGCCGCCCTCCTGCTTTTCCATGTGAGGAATCACATGCTTGCACGTGAGGAACATGCTTTTCAGATTGATTGCCATCACCCGGTCCCAGGTTTCTTCGGTGGTATCCACGGGGCCGCCGACCACCACAGCGCCCACGTTATTGTGAAGAATGTCGATCCGACCATAGATCTTCAGGCATTGATCGACCATACCTCTGACCTCGTCGGACCTGGTCACATCCACCTTCTGAGCGGTGCAGATGTTTCCTTCTCGGTCAATGATTTCTTTCGTTTCTTCCGCTGCCTTGAGGTTAATATCTACGGCGAAGACTTTTGCCCCCTCCCGGGCAAATAAAACTGCCGTCGCTTTGCCATTTCCCCAGCCGGGTCCAATAGAACCAGCTCCCGTTACAATTGCTACTTTACTCTTCAATCGATCGCCCATTTTCGTTCACCTCCTATAAGAGAGGCTTAGCAATATGAATGCCAATACCTTCTAAAAGGTGATCGTTCATAATTTATTGGGAATTCAAGGTTTTTGAAGAAGGGAAAATGTGAATGAATGAAAAGGCAGGGCTTCTTGGAATTTCAGCTTTGCGATTTTGCAAAGTTTTCGCAAATCGGCAAATCATTTTTTGAGACAAAAAGTAAGGAGGCGCATGAAAGGTTATTTCAGAATTTCATAATGCTTAATTTTGCGGTAGAGAGTGGCAGGGTGAAGTTTAGCATGAAGGGAGGCTTTATTTAAGTCTTTAGGGAATCTTTTTAGAAGATTCCCTACGTATTTTTTTTCGAATAATTCTTTAGCCTTATCGTATGAGTAGTCCGTAAGATCGACCTCTTCTTCCCCTCGGAAGATGGTGATATGTTCTGAGATATCCTTATCCGAGATACTATCGCCCATATGGAGAGCCACGATTCTTTCGATGACATTCTGAAGCTCCCTTACATTTCCAGGCCATTCGTGGTTCATCAAGATTTGCAATGCCTTGGGATGAATTATTTTCTTCCCCTTATTCATCGATGAGCAATATTTCTCAATAAAATAGTTTGCCAGGAGAGGGATATCTTCTTTCCTTTCCCTCAGTGGAGGCAACTCCATTTTGATCACATTGATTCTGTAAAAGAGATCCTTTCTGAAATGTTTTTTGATCACTTCTTCTTGAAGATTTTTATTGGTGGCCATGATCATTCTGACGTCTACGGGATAGGACTTTGTGCCTCCCACCCGAATGACTTCTTTTTCTTGTAGCGTGCGAAGTAATTTCACTTGCAGAGAAGAACTCGATTCTCCGATTTCGTCAAGAAATAGAGTTCCCCCGTCCGCTTCTTCGAAATAACCTTTTGTTGTTTTGTAGGCTCCTGTGAAGGCCCCCTTTTCATAGCCGAAAAGGGCGGTTTCAAGGAGGTTTTCAGGAAGGGAGCCGCACTCAACGGCGAGAAATACGGATTTCTTCCGCGAACTATTCCTATGAATCGCTCGAGCAATCAGTTCCTTTCCTGTCCCGCTCTCTCCTTGAATGAGGACGTTACTCTCCACTTCAGAAGCCTTCTTGATTAACTCGAATATTCGTTGCACGCTGGCACTTCTGCCAATGATATCAGAGAAAAGCGCCTCACTTTTCAATTTATTCTTTAACAGAAGATTTTCCCTCTCTAATTTTCCCTGGTAGATTGCATTTTTAATTGTAATCAGGACTTTTTCTGTCTCCTCAAACGGCTTCATCAAAAAATCGAATGCTCCCAGCTTCATCGCCCGTACTGCATTCTCAACAGTTCCGTAAGCTGTAACCATAATGACCGGGGTCAAAGGATTCATCTCCTTAATTTGTCGAAGAATTTCTATCCCGTTCGTGTCTGGAAGCCTGATATCGAGTATCACAAGCTCAAAGGAAGATTCTTTCATGGAATTCAATCCCTCTGATCCATTGGAAACTGTTTTTGCGGTAAAATCGCTCTTTTCCAGTATTTTTTGGAAATAATCTCTCGAAAACTTTTCATCATCTATCACCAATATTTTTTCTTCTTTAGGCATAGAATTGAATCCTTTTCTATGTTATTAACTCACCGGTAGGACGATCGTAAACGTGCTACCTTTCCCTACTTCACTTTCAACCTGAATATGCCCGCCATGGTTTTTCACAATTTGAAATGCAAAACTCAGACCAAGCCCATGCCTGCCTGGACCTTTTTGGAGCGAAAAATATGGCAGGAATATCTTGCTTTCAAATTCTTTCGGAATGCCTGGACCTGTGTCCGAGAATAAGATCCTTGCATTTCTATTCTTTTCATCATATTGAGTCTCGATCATGAGACTTCCCCCATTTTGCATGGCTTGAATTGCATTGGTCATAATATTTAGGATACATTGCTTGAGTTGAATGCCATCCCCTTGGATGGGTAATAGCTTTGGATCCGTCACGGTATTGATCGTTAGTTGGCTAACCCTGTCTCCAAATTGTTCTTTTAAAGCGTTAAGAGAATCTAATAGAATCTCATTCATATTGGTTCTTGTGAAGGTGAGATAAGGGTCTTTAATGCTGTCCAGAACGCTTGTAATAATTTTTAAACATTCCTTTCCAGCCCTTGAAATGGTTTCCACCAGTTCTCTTTTGGGGTCTTCATGTTCTATTTCACTTAGTAACATTTCAGAAAAATTGATCACACCAATGAGAGGGTTATTTAATTGATGGGCAATGCCTCCCATCAGCTCGGTATAGAGGGCTAATTTTTCACTCAATAACAGTCTTTCCTCCATTTCTTTTTTCTCTGTCAAGTCAGCAAGGAGATATAATTTTGCAATGGATCTTCCCCGGGTATTTTTAATGTCGGAGATCCGAAGAGAGGCTGGGAAGGTGCTTTCGTCTTTTCTGACGCAAGTGATCTCCCACCGTGTTGAAGAATCGTTTTGATCAATTCGCTGACCGAACGAGTCTTCTTTGAATAGAAAATCTACTTTTCTTTTAATGACTTCGTCTTCCGTATAACCGAAGGTTCCCTCAGCAGTTTTATTAAAAATGAGGATTCTGTTATTGAAGTTGGTGCTGACCACAATATTTGGGGAAGAATCAATCATCGATTCAAGAAAATTCTTAGATTCTTGGACTTCCTTCGTCCTCTTTTCGACCAGTCTCTTCTCTTGACCCAGCTCCTCAGCATGTTCGTGGAGTAAAATATAGTATTTCCTCGACGAGAATGGAGCGCCCCGGGCGCGATAAGTAATCAATTTAGAGTAGTATTGCGGCGTATACCGATCGATAATGACATCAAACGGGACCCCATGTTTTAATAATTTGAGATATGGATTCCTCACCCCTTGTTCAAGGGTCCTGGGAAAGGCTTTCTCAAATGTTTTTCCTAAGATCTTTTCCCTGTCAATTTGAGAGGCTTCCTCCTGTTTTTTGTTCATTCTAATGATTTTGCCATTCATATCGAGAAGCATCATTCCGATAGGAAAGTTTTCAATCAGATCTTCTGCGAAACTCAAAGGTTTGGTTTTCCCCTTTTTCTTCTTATTCATTTTCTTAACCCTCTTTCTTCAATCACCCTTGGTGTTTTCGAATCATTTAAAACATCGCACATTTGCAAAACATTTGCAAAACTGCAAAATAAAACTTCTCCTTCAAAATATTCCTGATACCTCGCCTCAAGGAAAT
>DATIGG010000479.1:0-6675 GCA_035454825.1 Thermodesulfobacteriota bacterium
CAAGAGCATTATGATGAGTCTTGAAAGGCTTTGCCGTTGCGCCTCCAGGGATAGGATGCATCATGGGCGTCTCCACTTCGAGGAAGTCCCGGCTGATAAAAAAATCACGGATCATCTGAACGGCTTGAATTCGGATGAGGAAAATCTCCTTCGCCCTCGGGTTGGCAATGAGGTCGAGATACCGCTGCCGGTAGCGGGTCTCGACATCCGTTAGCCCGTGCCACTTCTCCGGAAGGGGCCGAAGGGACTTCACGATCAGTTGTAAGGCCTGAACTTGGATGGTGAGTTCATGGGTCTTGGTCCGGAAGATTTTTCCCTCAATTCGAATAAAATCTCCAATGTCTGCCTTCTTAAAGAGTTGAAAAGCAGGCTCTCCGACCAGATCCTTTCGGATATAAGCTTGAATCCTTCCCTTTCGGTCCTGGATCTGGACAAAACTGGCTTTTCCAAAATCCCTTACAGCGACAATCCTGCCGGCCACAGAGAACGTCTTTTCCACCTTATTCAGTGTCTCATCCGGCATGGAGCCATAGGTATCCAGAATATCCTTAGAGGTATCCTCCACCTTGTGATGGTTCGGGAAAGGGTTGATTCCTTCCTCTTTCAAGGCTTCGAGTTTTCGAATCCTCTGTTGGATCAAATCACTGGTCTCATCCATTCTGTTCCACCTGGAGGCCAACTCTAAAAATGAATGTAAGATTAAGGGGTTAACTGTCAGAAATTAAGCACTTTAAATTAACCCATTTTACCAACTCCGTCAAGGAAAAGTGCCGCTGAACGGTACCTCCTCAGTCTTGGGGTTTTTATTCCCCTTTGGCAAAGGGGGATAAAGTGGGATTTTAAAATTATGCCGAGAAAATCTCCCCTTGCTCATCTTTTCCAAAGAGGGGGATAAGAGTACATTTGTATTACTTGAAGCCGTAAGAGGTTACGAGCACTGACACTCATCACCTGAAACGAACTGGAAGGGTTTCCCTGGCGAGCGTTTAGGGCAAGTGTTTTTCTATCTCTCCCACCAGGTCATAGGGATGAGCTTCGATGATTCGAGCCATGGCTTGGTCTCCGGGTTTTGCGTCCCCTCTGAGAAAAATAGAGCCATCAATTTCAGGGGCTTGGGTTTTGAGCCTTCCTCTTAAGGTCTCTTTTTCCTGATCCAGTCCTTCCACCATGACCTCAACACTTTTGCCAATCATTCCTTGATGCTTTTTTAGGGAAATCTCCTTTTGGAGCTCCATGAGAATTCCTAAGCGTTCCTCTTTCACCTCTTCCGGGACCTGGTTCGGAAGTCGCGAGGCAGATGTTCCTTCCTCCCTGGAATACTTAAAAACTCCGAGGTGATCAAACTGAGTCTCCCCAACAAATTTGAGAAGGGAGTTAAACTGGGCCTCTCCTTCCCCTGGAAACCCGACCATCAGGGAAGATCGAAGGCTGATTTCCGGGATAAAAGATCTGATCTTCTCGATGAGGTGTCGTATCTCTTTGCCCGTCGATTTTCGTCCCATCCGTCTGAGGATCCCGTCGTCTAAATGCTGGATCGGGATATCGAGATAAGGGCAGATCTTCTCCTCTTCAGCCATCGTTTCAAGAAGCCCTCCCTTAAAGTAGTGATCTTTCGGATAGGCATAAAGGATTCGGATCCAACGGAGGTCATCGATCTTTACCAATGCTTTTAGGAGTTTCTCCAAGTTTGTTCCATCCCGGAGATCTTCGCCGTAAGCCGTGGTGTCCTGAGCAATCAGGATGATCTCTCGAACCCCCTGGTCCGTGAGCTTTTTGGCCTCCTTGAGGACAGAGGAAAGTCTTCTGCTCCGGTAGGGTCCTCTGATCTTTGGCACGGTGCAAAAGGTGCAGAATTTCGAACAACCCTCTGCAATTTTGAGATAGGCTGTGAAGGACGAGGTAGAGAGAATCCGGGGTGTTTTTTCATTATAGAGAAACGTGGAGGGATTGAGATAGCTCTTTTTCTTTGATTTTCGGATCAGAATCTGGGGAAGTTTTTGAAAGGATCCTGTCCCTACGAAGAGATCTGCCTCCGGGAGTTCTCTTTCCAGGACTTTACCATACCGTTGAGGAAGGCACCCTGCGACAATGAGGCGCTGGCAGGGTCCATCTTCCTTGTAATGAGCAAGCTGAAGGATCGTTTCGATGGCTTCCCGGGAGGCATCCTGGATAAAAGAGCAGGTGTTAACGATGAGAATTTCCGCTTTTGAAGGGTCTGTAGTAAGTGGATAACCCTCTTTTGCAAGAAGCCCGAGGATCACTTCCGAATCGACCAGGTTTTTCGGGCACCCGAGGCTGACCAGACAAACCGTCTCTTTCATACGCTCATTATATCCAAATTCACCTTCATTTTCATCCTTCCCCGGCATGGTAGGGTTGTTTTATTTGACTAAAAAATGCAGAATTAAGAATAATATTTCATTTCGTAACTAAGAGGATAGAGATGGGTTTGATTCAGAAGCAGTATGATGATTTGAGAAAAAAGATTAAAAAAACGGAGCTTGAAAATCAGGCTCGTGCTTTTAAAGAGACAAGAAACCGGCAGAGGCAAAACCTCGCTGCCTTCGGCGATCTTGAAAAGATCAGAGCGGAGATAAAGCGAATTCGCTCGGAGTCTGTCGGAAACTGGGATCTCTTTGAGAAGGCCATCGCGCAACTGGAACAGAATAAATTTAGAGTCCTACAGGCAAAGGATGCCGAAGAGGCCTGCACCATGGTGCTTAAGGAAATGGGTGAAGAACGACTCGTCGTTAAATCGAAGTCTAATATCTCAAAGGAGATCCGGCTTACCCCCTTTCTCAAGCGGCACGGCATCGAGGTGGTTGAGACCGATATTGGAGACCGTATCACCCAGATTGCAGGCCATCGCGCCTCTCATTACACCGGGCCCATTGTCCACTTGACCCGGTATGAAATTGCTGAGATTCTTTCTAAGCACTTGGGAAGGGAGGTCCGACCCGTTCCGGAAGATGAGATGCAGGCCGTGAGATCCGATATCGAGATCTATCTCCAGAAAGCGAAGGTGGGTATCACAGGAGCGAATGCCATCGCTGCCAGAGAAGGGGCTCTCTTGATTCTCCACAATGAGGGTAATGTCACCCGGGTTCGGACGAGGTCCAAACATATCATTCTGACTTCCATCGATAAGATCTATCCGAATATCGAAGATGGCCTCCTCATGCTGAGGGCCGAGACCTTTCTGGCAACGGGTGTCCTGTTCCCGTCATTCATTGATATCGTTGCAGGGAGATCGAAGTCATCCGATATCGAGAAGACCCCTTTCTTCGGGATGCATGATCCTCTCTCCGTCATCCTCATTCTTCTGGATAATGGAAGGAGAAGAATCATCGAGGAGCACAAAGATTTTTCAGATCTTCTCTACTGTATCGGATGCGGTAATTGTCTCGTCAACTGTCCAACCTACAGTGCCGTGGGAAATGCCTTTGGCGAAGATGGCATGCTGGGTGGCAGGGGAGTCGCCCTTGCCACCCTTCAGAGAGGATTGAAGGAGGGAATCGAGGATGGTCTCTTTCTATGCGCCACCTGCGGACTCTGCAGGCAGGCCTGCCCGGTAGAGATTGATGCAGGAAAAAAGTTGAAGGATTTAAGAAGGTCGAGCCTGGCCTCTCCTGATATTTCTGGTCAACTCGAAGAGATCACGCTTTTAGAAGACACGATTGATAAGCATGGGACGCCCTATGGGCAAATAGAAAGAGCTGAATTTGCAGTTCCCCAGAAGAAATCCTCGACGGTCCTTTACATTGGCTGTGTGGGACGAAACACAGAGGTGGAGACTGCGGGAAATGCGATTAAACTTCTTCAACGACTGGGGATCGACCTTACCTTGATCGACGAGGTCTGTTGCGAGGCCGTGAAAGGCGATATCGGCTCTCGCGCTAACCCGGAAAAGCTTCGAAAAAACATCGAGAAGATCAGAGAAGCCGGAGGCCGAGACGTCCTTTTTCTTTGTCCCACCTGTTTGAAGACCTTTTTAGAGTTTGATCAGGAACAATCCACAGGCCTCACGTACACCATGATTCTTTCTTACCTTGATCAGCATTTTGCTTTCACTGCCCTTGGAGGTGACCCGTTAACGATTACCTACCATGATCCCTGTCATCTCGGGCGGGGGCTTGAATCTTTTGATGGGGCAAGGGGGCTGCTTAAGCGTATCGGAAGCAACGTCGTCGAGATGGAGCATCACCACAAGGACTCCCTCTGCTGTGGCGCTGGAGGCGGAATCCGGGGGTTTTATCCAAAATTTTCGAGAGACATCGCCAGAAGAAGGGTGAAAGAAGCAGAAGAAGTGAATGCTCAACTTCTCCTGACCGATTGCCTCTCCTGCCGACATAATTTAAAGCAAGGCGTTCCCTTCGAAGGAAACCTCCAGGTCATGACGACACCGGAATATCTCTTGAATGGAATTGAGGCTGGAAAAATACAGGTTTCACCAATCTCCAAATAATTTACCAGAAAGCGGGGGAAATTCGCCTGTATCAAACCTGTCAAACGACCTTGATGTGGTCATTTAAAAGTCCACAGACAACCCCTGCACCGGATCAGGCCAAATGTATTTCGCCATCGGAGGCCTGTAATCCTCCACCTAAGATTTGTATCCCGTCACAATAAACCACGTCAAATATCTTCCATTATGCCTTTTCAAGATCTTTTCCCATTATTTTCCAGAGAATTTCCTCTATCTCAGGGGATAACTTAGGCCTTTTCCCCCCTTCCTCTCTCTTGATTCGTGCTTCATACAAGGCCTCCAGTTGAGGAATAATCTTTCTTAGCTCCGGGGTCTTATCCACCTTCTGGTTTATTAGGCCTCGTTGCTCAGCAGCTTTTTCATAGTCTTTCTTGTCAATTGGGATATGATAGAGCAGATTCAGAATCTCCATGAGGCGAACTGTTCCGATATAGTCTTCCTCTAAAACGACATATTGGGGTAACGAGACAATAAACCAAATCGTTTCAGTGCCAAACTCAGGCGCTCTTTGGGTAATCAGAGTGGTAATACTCGTTGGACCTTGGTAATGACTGGGTTGGGCTTCGGACTTCTTCAGGTCTCGCACGGTATCTATCCCTATGGCACCCCCATTGACAATCAAGGGTCGGGTGTGAGGAACCGCATCTGACATGCTACCCAACAGGCAATACTTTTTCACCTTGAGAGCCTTAAGAAGCCGCAAAACGGAATGAACATAGATTTCGGCAAGCGCATGAGGTTCGAGAAGACGGAGAAAGAGAAGGTCATTTCCTCCTTCTCTCCTGGCATAGCGAAGGGTTGTATTGGGGATCGATATTCTTCGAATACCCTCTTCAAAGTAGAGGGTAGGGCGATAGCGTGTAAAGTCGTAAAACTGACCCGGGTTAGCCAGTTTCCCCAATTCTTTGGCCCCAAACTGTGTCTCCAATCCATTCAAGGTTAAACTACCCACATTATTCATATCGATCCACGGACGAAGGATCGCAAAGACATAAGGCTCGTTCAAATCCGGAATAGGGTCCTCTATTTCAAAAGCACCGATTCTCACTTGCTCTCCTCCTTCAAATGATTCAATCTTTAGAAATGCCGCCTCCATCCCACCGATAGATTGGCCTCATTCCATGTTTCCGGATCCTCCCATGCAGGGTATTCTTATCGTTTTATCAACCGTACCTGTATCCTGCAACTGTCTGGGCTACCTGAATTTGGTTATCTATCGATTGAATGCCCTTAACTCCCTTTAAGATCTCCTCCGCCTTTGTTTTGGTCAGTTTCTCTGAAACAAACCCAGTCAATCGAATTTTGCCTGGCTCCAAGACAGAAACGGATGGACCATGGGTTAAACCGGCCTCGATGAGAGCAGCCTCTGCTCTCCGGGCAAGTCCCATCATTTCCAAAGATCTCATCGCATCCGCCGAGCGAGCCTTTATTTCTTCAGAACTCGCGATGTGCAAAACCGTATCGAACGCGAGATCGACGGTCAAATTGTCCATATTGAGCACAAGATCGTAGAGTTCAGGATTTTCCCAATCTACCCCAAATGAAAATTTGATGAAAGCTCCCCTCTCATGATCACTCTTGTGTATTGCCCTGATTGCAGCCTCCCTCTGGAACCCCCTCCCCACCAAGGTTTGGATACGTTTTTCGAGAGAGGCAACTACCCGGATATGCAAAGCACATTTAAAGGCTCTCAAAAGGATGTGACTCCCTCGTCCAAGGAGCACTGCGTTCCCCCGACTCGCCAGCTCATAGATAATCGAGTTAAGTCGATCCAAGTGAACTTCCGGTTTTTGGGAAAAAAGCCTCTGAAATAAAGACGGCACCTTTTCATCGATTTCCTTGACATCTTCAAGAAAACCCATTTCCTGTGCGGTATTCTCGATTGCTTCCGTGTCATAAAAGCTATACCCCAGATGCTCCGCAACCCGCCTGGCGATTTCTGAACCATTGGTCCCCATCTTTCTCGAAAAAGTAATGAAATACATAAAGCTTTCACCTCCTTAGTCCATTTCTCGACTCCTTCATCTGGAATGCCCTGAAGTGAGGCTCAAAGAGATTTCTTGAATATCTCACGTTCCTTGTGACTGAGCGATACGAAGCTCTTCCCTTCCTTTTTATGGAAATCTATTTTATCTTCTCTGGCCAACCAACCTAAAGCCTGATAAACGATCTCCCCTTTCTCTTTCAGA
>DATIGG010000480.1:0-7912 GCA_035454825.1 Thermodesulfobacteriota bacterium
AACGATCCCTGTTCGATTCATGGCTGCCTCCGTGGCAAGAGGTAAGACACAGACGGTTGAATTTTTATAAGATTGGAAACCGAATCCTTATTTCGCTATCTCCTGCAGAACCTCTTCCAGAATCGTGAGGGCCGTATCCGCTTCATTCTTCGTGATGATAAGGGGCGGGATGAGACGAATGACATTCTCTCCGCATCCCAGAATGAGAAGGCCCCTTTCGAAGCAGGCCTGAATGACCCTGTTTCGTTCCTGAATCGCTTTCTCCTTGGTCACGGGATCTTTGACCAATTCGACCCCGATCATCAATCCTTTTCCTCTCACATCGCCGATCAGACGAAATCGCTTCTGGAGCTCTTTGAGCTGACCAAGGATATATTCACCCAGGGATGACGCGTTCTGGATGAGGCCTCCCTGAAGCAGATCAATCGTTGTCAGGGCAGCCTGGCAGCTCAAGGGGTTTCCCCCAAAGGTGCTTGCATGAGAGCCGGGAATCCAGGTCATCACTTCGCTTTGGGAGACCATGGCTCCCAGAGGCATTCCAGAAGCGATCCCTTTAGCAATGGCGATGATGTCTGGAATCAGGCCCCAGTGTTCGATTCCAAACATTTTCCCTGTACGCCCCATCCCAGTCTGGACTTCATCTACGACGAAGAGAATGCCGAAATCCCTTGCCAGGGTAAAGAGCTTTTGATGAAACTCCAGTGGAGGCACGATATAGCCGCCTTCACCCTGAATGGGTTCAACAAAGATGGCAGCAACCTCCTCAGGCGGGAGGCTCCGCTTGAAAAGGTCCTCGCGAATCCAATCGACACAGGCACATCCACAGCCAGGGTATGCTGAATGAGCAGGGCAACGGTAGCAGTATGCGTACGGGACATGAGTAATTCCGGGAACGAGGGGAAAGAATCCCTTCTCCTGAATGACTTTGCTGGCTGTAAGGGAAAGGGCACCCATGGTACGGCCATGAAAGGCCCCGAGGAAGGCAATGATTCTTGATCGTTTCGTATGATAGCGTGCCAGTTTGAGGGCTGCCTCGATCGCTTCTGCTCCAGAGTTGCCGAAAAAAACCCTCTTCTCTGTTGAACCCGGGGTTATCTTCGACAGCTTTTCAGCGAGATTCGATTGAGCCGCGTAATAGAAATCGGTTCCAGACATGTGAATCAACTGTTCTGCCTGGCGTTGGATGGCAGCTACGATCTTTGGATGACAATGACCTGTGTTGCAGACCGCAATTCCTGAGGTGAAATCAAGGAACTGGTTGGAGTCCACATCCTCCACCCACATCCCTTCGGCCCTTTTAACAATCAGCGGATAGACACGGGTATAAGACTGGGAGATGAACCGTTTATCTTTTTCCAGTACTTTTTTGGCCTCTGGCCCTGGAAGTTTGGTCATGATCTTTGGATGCATAGAAACTTTCCTTCAAAAAAAACGTTCTCTCACAATGCCCTAAATATATTCAATTTTGGCATTCAAGTCAATTGGTTTTCTGCGAGGGCTAAGATGGAGAAGATCCATCAGGACCTGGTTCGTTCCAAGGAATTAACCGAAGCGAGATTAATGTTGTGGACCAACTGGGTAGCCGAGGAATTATCTCCGCTTCCGTTTTCCAGTCTTCAGGCGGATCGCGGGGTAAAGGAAGGTGAAGGTAATACCCATCACAGAGGGCAATCTTATGGGAACATCCTTGACGACTGCCGGTTTGGTTGAATTCTATTCAGAAATAGTTTAGATTTCGAGCGCTCATCCAATCTCCTCTTCGCGGGGAGGTTGTGCCGCAATTCTTTTCTTGTCACCCTGAATTCATTGAAGGGTCTCGCAAGGTATTCATTTTATTAGCATGCTGAAACAATGCTCAATCAAGTCCAGCACAAGGTTGAGCATGACATTTTCCACGTTTTTCTATTACAACACAGTCTCGTGGGAGAGGAGTAGCAAAAGAAAGGAGGGATAGATGAAACGGTATGTGGTGAATGAGTCAGAAGGCGTGAAAGGCAAACTTCCAGTTCCCGGAGGAGGCGGGGCTTTTAACATTCTCATCGATGAAGAAATTTCTGGAGCTCAACACTTCTCCTTGCTCGTGAATGAAATGGGAGTAGGCTATAAGGGAAAGGAGCATTCTCACAATGTGGAGCATTGCTGGTATATCCTGAGCGGGACAGGAACCATCCGAATGGCTGGGGAGACATACCCTATCAAGCCCGGCGATGCAGTCTTCGCACCGATTGGCATGCTCCACTCCGTAGAGTGCACTGGAAACGAACCCCTTCGGTATGTGGTCGTTTACGCACCTCCCGGGCCTGAGAAGGAGCTGAGGAGTCAGACGGGCTTCGCAAAGCAGTGACCTCTTGTTTGGAAGCCAACTGCTCTGGGCCCCCTCGTTCTGGTTCCTTGCACCCCAAGGCAGGTTCTTGTAAGATTATAAAATGGATTTACATGTCAATGAAGAGGGGGTTTCTGATTGTCGAAGGATAGCGTTTTTTGCAGTCTGACGGATTGTCCCGTCAACTATGAAAGGAGAAGGCTATGAATTTTAACTTTGGATGGCGGTGTGGAAAGATTTTTTTGGCACTCTCGCTGATCGTCCTGCTGGGGGCACAAGCCGGCAACGCTGCCGAAACGGTGAAGCGATATTCCCTTTCGGCCAGCAATCCGGGTGGGACATGGTATACGATGGCAGGCGGAATCTTTAAACTCCTTAACGACAAGCTTCCGGCTAACACCCGATTTGACATTGTGGCCAGTGGGGGCTCCGTAGAAAATGCCAGGCGCCTCGCCTCCGGGGAAGCCGATATGACGTTGACTTATTCATCACATCTTTGGGAGGTCTGGAACGGGAAAGGGATAGCCGAAGGAAGACCAAATCAGGATGCCCGAGTTTTATTTGAAATATATAACAGCTCTCACTACTTCGTTACGCTGAAAGACAAGAAGATTAAATTGATGAAAGACCTGCAGGGCAAAAAGGTCGTTCTCGGGTCTCCCGGTTCCGGGTCCAGTGACAACTCGCGCCGTTCGCTGGGCGCTCTGGACATTAAAGTCATCGAATCCGAGCTCGCCTTTGGTGACGCCGCCCGCGCCCTCCAGGACGGTAAGGTTGACGCCCTCGGTATGAGCGGCCATCCCGCAAGCGGGATCGTGGAGTTAGCCGCTTCCAAGGATATCCTGGTCATCCCCTTCACCGATGAGGAGCTAAACAAAATCATAAAGGTTACTCCCTTCTTTACCAAGGGTGAAATGCCGGCCAATGTTTACAGGGGGCAGGATCAACCCGTCCCCTGCTTCCTCTTCAGTGTATACCTTGTGGCCAACAAGAAACTTCCCGAGGATGTGGCATACAACTCCATGAAGATTTTCTTCAGCCCGGAAGGCAAGAGCTTCCTCGCAGGCGTTCATCCGCAGTTCAAGCCGATGAGAAATAACCCCGCAGGCGTTAAGCAGATAGGTGTTCCCTATCACCCAGGGGCAGAAAAATTCTGGAAAGAGCAAAGCAAGTAAAACCGAAACATGGGTGAAGCAGGAGAGGGTTTATAGTCCACTCCCGCCTCACCCCATGGGAATAATCGTAAAGTCTTCTTGATGGAAAATTTATGCGCGAGCTGGGCAAGAGCCTTTCCTTATTAGCAAAAAGCCTCGCTGTCTTATTTGCCGCCATCTACTTTTATACGTCGGGTTTCGGAATCTTCAATTCACAAAGCAACCTCGGCCTTTATCTGCTTTTTTGCTACGTCCTTGCCATCATGCTCTATCCGGCCTCCAAGAAGTGCCCGGGCAACAAAGTACTGGTGGCGTATGACGTCGTTATGTTTGTGTTTTCCGCTGTCGCCATCATCTATTGGATGGCACAGTACTCGGAGTACTGCGCCAAACGTGTCGGCCTTCCTAATCCATGGGATATCTATTTAGGGCTGGTGATGATCTTTGTGTCTCTGGAGGTTACCCGTCGGACCATGGGTAATACCCTGGCGATCCTCGGCCTGTTCATGGTCCTGCAAACCTATCTTGGCCCTCATCTGCCCGGCATCTTTACACACAGGGGCATCAGTATAGCCAGGATCGTGGAGTTCAATTACTTCATTGACGGGATATTCGGGACCGTCGTTTCCGTCTTCGCAACCTATGTGATGCCTTTCTTGATCTTCGGGGCCTTCCTGCAGAAATCGGGTGGGGGCGATTTCTTCTTAGACGTGGCCAGCGCTTTGGCAGGACGCATCGCCGGGGGACCTGCTCTGATTGCGGTCGGCGGCAGTGCGATCTTCGGTAGCATCTCCGGCAGTCCGGTGGCCAACGTCACCGCTACGGGAACTTTTACGATTCCCATGATGAAAAGAGTGGGGTATTCCCCAGAGTTTGCTGGGGCCGTTGAGGCTGCCGCATCCACCGGAGGAACCTTTCTTCCGCCGGTTATGGGGGCAGGCGCTTTTATCCTGGCCACCATCACGGAGACCCCTTATTCCAAAATCATGATCATGGCCGCCTTGCCAGCCCTTCTTTACTATACCTCCCTCGTGTTCATGGTTTATTTCCGGGCCAAAAATAAAGACCTGCGGGGTCTGCCCAAGGAAGAGTTGCCCAAGGTCACAGAGGTTTTCAAAAAAGGATGGTATTTTGCTCTCACCATCGTGGTCCTGATCGTCCTGATTATGGCAGGCTTTTCCGTGCCTGTTACCGCCTTTGGTGCAACCCTGTTTGTTATTTGTTGCAGCATGCTGCGCAAAGAGACCCGACTGACCTTGAGCAAGCTCATCGGCATTCTGGAAGCTGCTGGGAAGAGCGCTCTCTCGGTAGGGGCGGTAGCGGGTACCCTCGGCCTGGTGATGGGCGGCATCACATTGTCGGGGTTGGGAATAAAATTCTCTGCCGCTATTCTGGCATTTTCCCAGGGAAGTCTTTTTTGGACCGTTGTCCTCGTCGCGCTTATCGCAACCATTGTCGGCATGGGCCTGCCCTGTACGGCATCGTATATCATCCTTGCCATCCTGGCAGCGCAGTCTTTGGTTGAACTCGGGATCGTCCCGGTTCACGCCCATCTGCTGATTTTCTGGCTGGCAATGATTTCCAATTTGACCCCGCCCGTGTGCGTCGCGGCCTTTGCCGCAGCGAGCATTTCTGGCGGTAACCCCATGAAAACAGGATTGCATGCCTTCGTCCTGGGAATCTATATGTACCTGATGCCCTTTGCCTTCGCTTATACTCCTCAGATATTTATTCTGGGCAGTAACGTTGCCAGTGTCCTCGAGATTGTTGTGAGTTTTTCGATTGGCACAGTGGCATTGGCCGCAGCGGTTCAGGGGTGGCTTTTCCGGAAGCTTGCCATCTGGGAAAGAGGCCTCTATCTGGTAGGATGCATCCTGCTGTCGACCCCCGAACTGATTACCGATTTTGTCGGGGCAGCTATTGTCTTTCTGCTGACAGTCCGGAATTACCAGGCGAAAAAGAGAACGATTGCAGTTGTGCCACCCGCCATCGGATAGGCGTGCCAGCAGAAGGGTCCGCTGAGAATGCCTATATGCCTCGCCTTATTCTTCTGCTTTTTGCCGCGGTTTCAGCAGCTTCAACCGCTTCGATTTTTATCAAGCTCTGTGATGCGCCCGCGCTGATCATTGCTGCCTACAGGATGGTCTTTGCCTCTCTGATGCTGTTGCCCTTTGCATACCATCAAAGGGTTTGGAAAGGTTGGAGCAGGACCGAGGTCAGATGGCTGGTCCTCTCCGGGATTTTTCTCAGTCTCCATTTTGCCTTCTGGATTGGATCACTCAAATATACCTCTGTCGCAAGTTCCATCGTCCTGGTTTCTACTCATCCGATCTTTGTTGGAATAGGGTCCTGGCTTTTCCTGAAAGAACGGCTCGGAGTAAACCTGATCTTAGGAATCGGTCTTTCAATTTTAGGCAGTGTATTCATTAGCATGGGAGATATGTCTCTTTCAGGAGGGGCGTTTTTCGGAGATGGGTTGGCTCTCCTGGGCGCCATCACGGTATCGGGATACTTTTTGGTGGGTCGAAAGATGAGGAGGGGTCAGAATCTCCTCTCTTATGTCTTCCCTGTCTATGCAACCGCTGGATTGGCATTGATTCTTCTTGCCTTCCTCTGGCAGAATCCCTTTTTCGGATACAAATCGTCCGATTATCTTCTCTTTTTCCTTTTGGCCCTGATTCCACAATTGATCGGTCACACCACCTTCAACTGGGCCTTGAAATACATCCCGGCTTCCCTGGTGGCGATCACCATCTTAGGTGAACCCGTTGGGTCAACGATCCTTGCATTCTTCATTCTCGGAGAGGGGTTGACTTTATGGAAGGTTCTTGGGGGGATTTCGATATTTACGGGGATCCTGGTTGCCTTGAAAATGGACGGAGTAAAACCTTGATGGCATATACTTTAAAGGCCGTATGAATATGTTTTTTATGTTGGTTAAAAAGAGAAATCCAAATACCATCACATGGGAGGTGATTAGAATGAGAGAAGATTCAGAAATTCCGCAAAATTTTCCTAAAGACCATAATGGAATGTATCTCGTCTACGAACTTTATACTTTTGATAATCTCTTTCGATTACTATTAAAAAAGGGTTTCGACCATGAAGAAGCTCTATCATTTGTTCTCTATAATTGCTCGTTGAGTGCGCATGTTTTTCAGAAAAGGATTCATAACAAACGGTATAAAGAACTTTCAGCCAGGGATGCATTGCCTGCTGAATTGGCAGCTCACAAAGCAAAGCTAATTCATGATTTGCTATCGATTAACCAAAGTGTATAGAGGGCATCGGCGTAGAATGATAAAAACCACTTAGAGGGAAGCGGCAAACCATACCGAAATTAATTTTTGAAAGGAGAAACGATGAAGTTTGTCGTTCACGAACACCATGCAACCCGTCTTCATTTTGATTTCCGCCTGGAGATTACGGGGGTTCTCAAATCCTGGGCCATACCCAAAGGACCCTCCATGAACCCTTCGGATAAGCGACTTGCTGTCAGGGTCGAGGATCATCCTCTCGAATATGGCGATTTCGAGGGAATCATTCCTCAGGGACAATATGGAGCCGGTCCGGTCCTGATCTGGGACTCGGGAGAATTTGAACCCGAAGGTGATCCGGAAGCTGCTCTGAAAAAAGGGAAACTGACCTTCTTTTTAAAGGGTAAAAAATTGAAGGGCAGTTTTTCTCTTGTCCTGATGAAGAGCCGGGGGTCAGGAAAAGATTGGCTTTTGATTAAAGGGAGAGATCCCTTTGCGAAGGAGGATTGGACGACCAAGGAAGAGCTTACCCCGGCTAAAAAGAAGAACCTTATTGGGAAGATCCTGCCCTTTGAGACGAGTTGATCCCCGTACAAAAGTCATATGAATACCCTCTCCGTTAACACTGAAACAGCGATAGCTGTGTGGGTTTTACTTTTCTCACCTCCATCCTAACCCTGCCTGACCCGCAGAGGTCTCCTTTCAAGTCTGGATTCTTGCACTGGCAAATGGATGCAGTGATTCCAAACCCTTGGGCGATTTCTCTTATTCTATGATATCCCAGTTTCCGGATGGATGGAGGAAGAAGTTTGGACCGTGATGAGGAGCCGATCGCTTTCCAATCCTGAGTACTGAAGCAGGATTCGATGAGTCTTTGATGAAGAGGTGGAAGTTCCCTCATCAACTGCTGATAAATGGAAGGACGGAGGTGGAGATAACTGAGAGTAACCCTTTGGATATCCAATTCCTTCAAGCTTTTGAACAGAGAGACCATTTCAGATTCTGTGTCTGTCACGAAGGGAATGATGGGATCGATCCTGATCTCTGGAAGGATCCCGATTCTTTTAAGTTTTTGAATATTCACCAACCTCTCCTCGGGAGACGGAGTGCCAGGTTCATAATCTCGCCAGTATTGCGTTGACAACGAGACCAATCCGATCTGGGCAAGGATCTTCTCG
>DATIGG010000481.1:0-12634 GCA_035454825.1 Thermodesulfobacteriota bacterium
AGGGAGCCCGGGACGCCTCCGTCGAGATGAGCGGAATTCTAAGAACGGTGGCCGTTAGTTTGATAAAAATTACCAATGATATCCGGTGGCTGGGCTCCGGACCCCGCTGCGGAATCGGAGAACTGCTTCTGCCAGAAACCCAACCCGGATCGTCGATCATGCCCGGAAAAGTGAATCCTGTCATTCCCGAATCCCTGCTCCAGGTTTGTGGTCAGGTAATTGGAAATGACTCAGCTATCACCTTCGGTGGCTTCAGTGGGAATTTTGAACTGAATGTCATGATGCCGCTCATCGCCTATAATCTCCTCCAATCCATTCGACTTCTGGCCAATGCTGTCGATAATTTCTCTCTCCGGTGCATCAAAGAATTGAAAGCAGACCGGACACGGTGTGAAGAGATGATCGAGAAGACCCTTGCCCTCGCCACTTCTCTCACGCCGAAGATAGGATATGATGAGGCAGCCCGAATTGCCAGAAGGGCCTATGAGGAGGGAAAGACCATCCGGCAGGTCGTTGAGGAGGAAGGGCTTCTCTCTAAAAAGGAATTAAACCGCCTGCTCGATCCACTTGCTATGGTGGCTCCCGTAAAAGGAAACGGAAAGAAAAAACGGTAATTCTTCATGCTGGCTATATCCCTTTATAGATAAGACCTTGGTATTATAGCGTTCTAACATAATCCAGCAATCATTTTAATACATAATAATGAATACATTATAATTGACCGTTGACACCATCAAACTTAAAATGTTAAAGATTCTTATCCCTGTCCAAAACAAACAAGATTTCAAATGTTAATTCGAAAAAGCGAAAACAGAAGAAGGAACATAAATTTCAAGAGGAGGTAACTCGATGTCAGACAAGACTCCAAAAGTGGACGAGCTCGAGAAAGGACCCTGGCCGAGCTATGTCAAAGAGATAAAACGGGCAGCGAAGAAAAGCCCTGCCGCCAAAGATCTTTTAGGAGTTCAGGAACTGTCTTTCAACGACAAAGTGACCCACTGGAAACACGGTGGAATCGTGGGTGTCAAAGGATACGGTGGAGGGGTCATCGGCCGATACAGCGATGTCCCACAGCTTTTTCCGAATGTGGAATCCTTCCATACCCTTCGGGTGAATCATCCAGCAGGCTGGTTTTACAATACCAAAGCCTTGCGAAATCTTTGTGATGTCTGGGAAAAATACGGAAGCGGACTCACCAATCTCCACGGCTCGACAGGTGATATTATTCTCCTGGGCACAAGTACTCCCAATCTCCAGCCCTGTTTTGACGCCTTAACAGAGATCGGATTCGATCTGGGAGGTTCTGGATCGGCCCTGAGAACGCCGACCGCTTGCGTCGGGCCTGCCCGATGTGAATGGTCAACCCTCGATACCCTGGGTCTTGTCCATGATCTGACGATGGAGTTTCAAGAGGAGATTCATCGGCCCCGCTGGCCTTACAAGTTCAAGATCAAGATCTCCGGATGCTCGAATGATTGCGTGGCAGCCATCGCCCGATCCGATTTCACGATCATTGGCACCTGGAGGGATAGCCTGAGGATTGAACAGAAGGCTGTCCAGAACTATGTGAAAAACGGGCTGGATGTGAAGGGTGTCGTCGTCGATAAATGTCCGACCGACGCGTTGGAGTGGGACGAAAAGGCCAGGGAGCTTAAAGTCAAACCAGAAGACTGCGTCAGGTGTATGCATTGCATCAACAAGATGACCAAAGCCATCAGGCCCGGTCTCGATCGGGGAGCAACCATTCTCATTGGCGGAAAGGCCCCTATCATCAAGGGAGCCATGCTTTCCTCTGTGGTCGTCCCTTTCATGAAGATGGAGCCTCCCTATCAGGAGCTCAAAGAGTTGCTGCGAAAGATCTGGGAGTGGTGGGATGAAAATGGAAGGCCCAGAGAGAGGGTTGGCGAGCTGATTGAGAAAGTGGGGATGAGAAATTTCCTGAAAGCAGTAGGCCTAAAACCGGCGCCCCAAATGATCAATCGGCCCAGGTCGAACCCCTACGTTTTCTTTTAATCCATGGAACTTGAGGACCCAACAAGTCAAGGGTTCGAGCAAAAGATGAGACTGCTTGAACCCTTGAATCCTTGAACATTGCAACATAAGAGGAGGATGAACATGCCGAAGACAGATATTGGCCCCCCGAATTTTCAACAGATGATTCCCGATGTTATAAAGAAAAACTATGGAACCTGGAAGTACCACGAGATCCTGAAACCGGGCGTGCTCAAGCATGTCTCCGAAACCGGAGATGAACTCTATACAGTGAGAGCCGGAAATCCTCGGGTGGTAAGCATCGAATTTATCCGAGATCTTTGTGACATTGCGGATAAATATTGCGATGGACACCTTCGATTCACCAGCCGGTATAACATCGAATTCATGACTCCGGACAAATCGAAGGTAGAACCCCTCATCGGAGCCGTGCAGAAACTCGGCCTCCCCGTGGGAGGAACAGGTCATTGCATCTCCAATATTGTCCACACCCAGGGATGGCTCCATTGCCACAGCGCAGCGACGGACAGTTCGGCGATCGTCAAAGCCCTGATGGACGAACTTTATGATTATTTTACGAGCATGAAACTCCCCGCTCTCTTGAGGATCTCCCTGGCCTGCTGTATTAACATGTGCGGAGCGGTCCACTGCTCGGATCTGGCGATTGTCGGGGTTCATACAAAAATTCCGAAGGTGAACCACGAAAGGGTGGCGGTCATCTGTGAAATCCCGACAACGATGGCTTCCTGCCCGACCGGTGCGATCCGAAGGCATCCGGACAAAGATATGAAGAGCATGGTGGTCAAAGAAGACCTGTGTATGTACTGCGGAAATTGCTATACCGTCTGCCCTGCCATGCCTCTGGCTGATAGCGAAGGCGATGGCATCGCCATCTATGCCGGCGGTAAGGTATCGAATGCCAGAAAGCCTCCGATGTTTTCCCGCATGATCGTGCCTTATCTTCCCAATAATCCACCCCGCTGGCCTGAGGTGGTCAGCCTCATCAAAAAAATCGTAGAAATCTATGCCAAGCATGCCCGACAGGACGAGCGAATGGGTGAATGGATCGAGAGGATTGGCTGGGAGAGATTCTTTGCCCTAACGGAAATCCCCTTTACCGAGCAACACATCGATGACTTTACGTTCGCCAGAGAAACATGGAGGACGACAACCCAGTTCAAATGGTAGCGGCTCTTTCGACCCTCGCGATCATTGTCATTGCAAGGGAACGAAATGACCGAAGCCATCTCACAATTTGATTGAAAACGAAGAGGTTGCCGTGCTCCCTTCGGTCGCTCGCAATGACAGAAAGAGAGATCAATCACACTCAAATGAAAAGGGGACGATAGGAGTTAGAGAATGAGCGAAGAAATAAGAGAAAAGATCCTGAAATACCTGGGAACGGTGAGCCAGGCCAGGAATAAAGAAGTAGCCAAGGCTGTCGCTGAAGATAAGGGATTCGTGGATAAGCAGATATCGGAACTGGCCAAAGAGGGAAAGATTGAGTATCGAAGTTTCGGCGGAATCACCTATATTGCCCTCGCAGGAAAGAGTGAGGGTTGATCCTAATGGCCGTGGGTGGTCAGGTCGACCACAGGAATCAGCATTTCGGCAGTCTTCTGATTTCATCTCCCCAGGGTCACGCGGGGAAAACGATTGTTACCCTGGGATTATGTCATGTCTTTAAACGTCGGGGCCTTTCCGTACAGCCCTTTAAAAAAGGCCCCGATTATATTGATCCATCCTGGCTTACCGTTGCTGCAGGAAGAAATTGCCATAACCTCGATCTCTTTCTCATGCCCAGGGACAAGGTGGTCCAGACCTATGAAGAGGCCTGTGAGGAAGCGGACCTTGCCATTGTCGAAGGAAACATGGGGCTTTATGACGGCCTTGATGCGCACGGGACAACCGCTGAGATCGCCCGTCTCTTAAGAATTCCAATCCTTCTCGTTGTGAATACGACTCGAATGACCGGCAGTATTGCTGCCATGGTCACAGGGTATCAACAGTTCCGGAAAGATATCCATATTGCAGGGGTGATCCTCAACTACGTTTCTGGCAGCCGCCACGAAAGGAAATTAAGGGATGCCGTGGAACAATACTGCGGAATTCCTGTCTTCGGAAGCCTGCCCAAGAATCAGGAATTTCATATAAAGGAACGGCACCTCGGCCTCATTCCCTCCCTCGAATTAGGGGAAGCTCGGGGACTCGTCGAGCAGATCGGTCTCAAACTGGAGTCCTATTTCGACCTTGAGGGAATCCTGAGGGTGGCTCAAAGTCATGGAATCCCTCACCCCACCCCTCTCCCGCAAGGGGAGAGGGAGCATTTTCCATCCCCGGGCCAAAGATCCCCCATCCCCCTCCTCTCCTCCCCCTTGAAAGGGGAGGAACAAATCAATTCCCCTCCCCTTCAGGGGGAGGGCAAGGGCGCCGCCGTCCAGAGCCGCAATTCCAAGTTCCAAGCGAGGAATGGGACTTTGGCGCCGGACGGTGGGGGTGGGGTAAGGCTGAGGCGTGGTCCCAGAGTAAAGATCGGCGTCATTTGGGACCGAGCTTTTAATTTCTATTACCCTGAGAACCTGGAAGCCTTAAAGACCGAAGGAGCTGATCTCATATCGATCAATTCCTTTAAGGATCGTCTGCCCGAAATCGATGGTCTTTATATCGGAGGAGGTTTCCCGGAGTTCTTCCTGAAAGAAATAGAGGGGAACCATGAATTACGAAGGGAAGTTGCTCAGGCAGTTGACAAGGGTCTACCGGTTTATGCGGAATGTGCAGGATTGATGTATCTGTGCAGGAGCATCTCTTGGCAAGGACGATCCTATCAGATGGTTGGCATTATCCCTTCCCGGGTGCGGTTGTCGACGAAGCCTGAAGGGCATGGCTATGTGGTGGCTGAGGTCATGGCTGAAAATCCATTGTTTCCCGTTGGCTTGACTGTTCGCGGCCACGAATTCCATCATTCGAGTCTATTGGATTCGGAGGATCTGTATTTTGCTTATCGCATGAGGAAAGGCGAGGGAATCAGGGGAAAAGAAGACGGGATCATTTATAAAAACCTTTTCGCATCTTATGTCCATTTGCATGCCTCCGGGACCCCAGAGTGGGCCAAGAATTTTGTATCGCTGGCGTCAAGGCATTAAGAAAATCTACAAAATGCTTTCGCATGCAACTCAGGAGGACATCTGCTAACCGAATGGCGAATTGAAAATAAACCAATTAGAATTAAAGCCTAATTAGAGTCTGTCCATAGATTGACGGTTTCCAAAAGAGTCGTCATTCAGGCGAAAGGCGGAATCCAGTGTTTTCAAAAGGTTCTGGATGCCGGATCGCGTCCGGCATGACGGCGGAAGACGTTTATGGACAAACACTAATTCATTCTTACCTTCCATAAGCATTGCCATAGAAGGATCCTAATAAGAAAGAGTGAAATCAACAGGAGGCAAAAGAAGATGGCAAAGACTCTGTTAGGAGGAACCGAAATCGAGGTGGATGAGGATGGCTTCATTCAGGAACCGGAGAAATGGAACAAGGCCCTGGCCGAGGATATCGCCAAGACTGAAAATGCCTATCCCCTGAACGAAAATCATTGGAAGGTGGTCGATTACCTCAGAGATTACTATGTGAAGTTTGGAGTTGCGCCGCCGATCCGGATGGTTGTGAAAAAGACCGGGATTGATCTTAAACAGATTTACGAGCTGTTTCCCAGCGGCCCGGCCAAAGGAGCCTGCAAGGTGGCAGGTCTACCCAAGCCCACAGGCTGTGTATAACGAAAATATGATGAAATCGTAAAAACTCAAAAAAGGCTAACGACCGTCATTCCGGCGAAAGCCGGAATCCAGTAATCTCAACAATGATGAAAACACTGGACACCGGTTTTCACCGGTGAGACGACCTTTTACGAAATCAGTCATGCTTTTGATTCAGCATCTAACAAAATCAAGAACTCATGAGACCCTGAAAGTTCAGGGTGACAGATTAAGACTTTTTACGAGACGATCAATACTAATTCGAGACAAATCCAGGTGTTTCGATATTGGAATTCAATAGGTTCTGAAAAATCTTAGTCCCTCCGAGGAATCGATGGGCGGACTCGTATTTGTCATCTTTTACGGGAGCATTCTTTTTTGTGTCGTTGCCTCCGCTATAAAGATTGTTCGGTATGCCTTGGCCCCCTTACACCTCCGATGGGAAATATATGGGGGAAGCTCTGTCTATGAACTCATGGACTGGTGGGATAAACCGACCGTCAGTTTCATGGAGAAGCTAAAATCGGTTGCTGCCGACGTTTTCTTGTTAAAGGGATATTACCAGAGAGACAAGGGGCTCTGGTTTTTTCTCTATCTCTTTCATGTCGGGATTTATCTACTCATTCTATGGCATTTCTGGCTCTTCGTTGGCGCTGTGACTATCGACATTGAAAAGGCTTCCATCCTTGGGAGGATATGGGGACATTTTTCCACAGCCCTCGCCTTTGTGGGTGGGTCAGGAATTCTCATTAAAAGAATTATTGATGCAGACCTCAGAACCTATTATCCTCCCATCCATTACATCAAATGGGTCTTTATCCTGATCACCCTGCTTGGCGGATTTTATGCCGTGGACGTTTACTTCGGCGGAAAGATGCCTGAATTGATGAAGTATGTCAGGGATCAAGTCACCTTTCAGGATTTTGAGCGGAAACTTCACCCCGCATTTTCGACGGCTTCTCACGTCTTTCTTGCTTCTGTCTGGCTGATCTACTTTCCATTCAGCCATGTCATACAGCTCTTTTTCCGATACTATCATCAACTCCGCTGGGACGATGTGATGAACAAAAGAGGAAGTCTGATTGAAACGAAAGTCAAAGAACTCCTGGATCTTCCCCTCACCTGGTCGGCCCCTCATATTCAGTCGGGTAAAAGATGGAAGGAAGTCGCTTCAGAACTGAAAGAGGAAACAAGAGCCGGGCGTCCATAGATGAAAAGGCAAAAAATTAGATTGAGCGATATCAGCAAGAATCCGGAAGAACAACTCCTTCAGATGTCGCCAGAGGATTTCATGCCCCTTCCTCATCCCTGTGAGCAGCCAAGGAAAGGCCAACCGATCTATTCAAAGACCGGGAAAAAGGAGGATCTGCTCCTCGATGGCATCTCAGCCCTCGGGATTCCCAAACCCAAAAATCGAGAGGAAGAAAAAAGATGGATCGATCAGTTTCTTAGCGGCCTCGGCAAACTGCTCTCCCGGACGGACAACTGGACCTTTTGGCAGCCTCTCGTGCATACCCTTGAAAGCTGCGTCCGGTGTCAGGTCTGTAGCGATGCCTGCCACACCTATCTCTCCAGCGGACGGCAGGAGATCTACCGTCCGACCTACCGGGCAGAAATCCTCCGGAGGATTGTCAAAAAATATATCAAGAAGGAAGGTTACTTCTTCACGAAATTAACAGGTGGAGACATTGAGTTGAACTGGGCAACCATCGCTCGATTGGGCGAGTTGGCCTATCGTTGCACGCTCTGCAGGCGCTGCGCTCAGTGGTGTCCTCTGGGCTGTGACAATGGTCTCATTGGTCGAGAGATCAGGAAACTCTTCAGCCAGGAGATGGGAATTGCGCCCAAGGAACTCCATCAGTTTGGGAGTGTGCAACACCTCAAAACGGGCGGCAGCACAGGAATGACTCCGGAGGCCTTTCGAAACATCATCGAGTTCATGGAAGAAGAGATCGAAGAAAAAACCGGCAAATCGATTAAAGTACCGGTCGACCGGGAGGGGGCAGACATTCTCCTCATCCATAACTCTGGAGAGTACCTTGCCTGGCTTGAGAATCCTGAGGCCTTTGCCATCCTCTTTGATGCGGCGGGTCTTAGCTGGACCCTTTCAAGCGAACTTTATGGTTATGAAGGCACCAATTATGGAACCTGGTACGATGATGTCCAGTTTGCCAGAATCGCTCTCCGGCAGATTGAGGCGGCCCGAAGGTTGAAGGTCAAGAAGATCGTCATCGGGGAATGCGGTCATTCCCACAAAGGGCTTACGGTGATTGCCGACCGGATCCTCACCGGAGAGATGAATTTCCCCAGGGAGAGTTATCTCCCGATCCTTGAAGACCTGGTCTGCAGTAGAAGACTGAATCTGGATCCGAGGAAGAATAGTTTTTTAGTAACCCTGCATGACCCCTGCAATGTGGTTCGATTGATGGGAATTATTAAACCCCAGAGGCGCATCCTTAAAGAGATTTGCCCTTCATTTAGAGAAATGGAACCTCATGGGCCTGAAAACTATTGTTGCGGTGGGGGAAGCGGGTTTGCCATCATGTCTGAAAATTTCAGGAGTTGGAGGGTGAATATTTCTGGGAGGATGAAACTGAAACAGACCTTGGATACCTTCCAGGATTCCCTTTCTCCGGAAATAAAAAAATATGTTTGTGCTCCCTGCTCTAATTGCAAGGGACAATATAGAGATTTGTTGGAAGAATATGATCTAAAGAAAAAGTGTAACATCCTCTTTGGGGGCCTGGCGGAACTGGTCGTCAATGCCATGGTGGATATCGAGAAACCCTTTATGGAATGGGATTAACTTTCGATGATCTTCAAAGACTTGCTTTTAAAGAATAAGGGAGCTGTCCTGGACAAATGGCTCCATCTGATCCTGGAAACCTACCCTGCCGGCACATCCAAATTCATGAGGCAGGAAAAGGACCGGTTTATTAATCCGGTGGGTCACACCCTCATTGAGTCGACGGAGGCCCTTTATGAAGGCCTGCTTCAAGGGATGGAGGCAGACCAGCTTGCCGGCTATCTCGAAAGGATCATCCAGATCCGGTCCACCCAGGATTTTTCCCCTTCTCAGGCGGTGGTCATTATTCCCGCTCTCAAAATGGCCCTCCGGGAGGAGATGAAGCGAAGCGGGATTGAAATCCATCACGTGATGGAGGAATGGTTCGCTTTCGCATCCAGGATCGATCAACTCTCTCTCGTGGCCTTTGATATCTACACAAAATATCGGGAAAAAATTTACGAGATCCGGATCAATGAGATCAAAAAAGAAAGAGACCGGGCATTCAAATTACTGGAAAGAACCCACTCAATAGAAAAACATCGAGATCCCGAAACGAGTTCGGGATGACAATCATCCTTACAGTTGCAAGAAGAAATGAATTAAATCTTCAAAAGAGATTCATTTTATTGGATGATCTGTTTATTTCTATGATTGGGTCAGATTTCACCCAGGGTGAAGCCCCCCCTCACCCTCGCCCTCCCCCTCCGAGGGGGGAGGGGTGCCTGCCTGCCGGGAGGCAGGGGTGGGGGAGGACCATCCGTGTTCTTTTTTGTGCAACATTAAGGTCATTAGCAGGTTGTAAGAATAGTCCTCGGGGTCACAGGATGTCATTCCTGCCCTGATCTTTATCTTTCTCCTCTGAAGCGAGTGGATGGAATGAATATTATTTACTCCCTATTGGCAGTGATTCTTCTAATGCTTCTGCCTGTTGTTGGCGTTGCAGGGCTCGGATCGAATTCCCTCTTTGGCATCGTTGTTCCCTATACGGCTCTCGCGATCTTTGTGGCGGGTTTTATCTACCGCGTCCTAAAATGGGGAAGCTCTCCTGTCCCCTTCTCTATTCCCACGGTCTGTGGCCAGCAGAAATCTCTCCCCTGGATCCATGCCAGTCATATCGATAGTCCGCACACGACGAAAGGGATCATTGCAAGATTGGCCCTTGAGGTCCTTTTCTTCCGTTCGCTGTTCTGGAACGAAAGAGTTGAATTAAGAAGGGCCTATCAGCTTTTATATAAGAGAAATTTGTACCTCTGGCTGGGAGGCCTGGTCTTTCACTGGTGCCTCTTCGTGATTCTCTTCAGACACCTGCGGTTCTTCACCGAGCCCGTGCCTTCCCTTGTGCTCCTGGCTCAGACACTCGATGGCATCCTTCAGCCCCTCTTTCCGGTCATTTATATCACCGATGTCTTCATCCTGTTTGCATTGATTTATCTCCTTTTACGAAGGATTTCCAATTTACAGATGCGCTACATCTCCCTTCCATCAGACTACTTTGCCCTCTTTCTCGTTCTCGGTGTGGTCTTTTCCGGGATACTCATGCGCTTGATTTACCGGGTCGATCTCGTAAAGGTGAAAGGACTGATGGTGCAGATCTTCGGATTTCAGCCGGTTTTGCCGGAGGGAATTGGGACCATCTTCTATGTCCATTTATTTCTCGTTTCAATTCTGATTGGCTATTTTCCCTTCAGTAAACTTATGCACCTGGCAGGGGTTTTTCTCAGCCCCACAAGAAACCTGAAGAACAATAGCCGCATGGAGAGGTATATCAACCCCTGGAACTGTCCGGTGAAAGTTCATTCCTATGAAGAATACGAGGACGAGTTTAGGCAGAATATGAAAGAAGCGGGAATACCCGTAGAAAAAGAATAGAACTAAGTCATGAACGAAATATCCAAACCAGAAGAAAAATTCAAAATCGACTATGCCCTCCCAAAAAAGGGTTGGATGGACCCAGCCGTTGAATTTCGAAAGGGGACGTACTGTTACCCGGCCACACCCAAAGTTCAGGCAGAGCTCGGACTCCCCAATCCCCGAAAATGGGAACCGTCTGCAAAAGACTGGAAATTGCCCCCGAACTGGAAAGAAATTATTCTGAAAGGAATGAAGGACCGTTTGGAACAGTATCGTTCACTCCGTCTCTTTCTCGATATCTGCGTCCGATGCGGAGCCTGTGCTGACAAGTGCCATTATTTCATTGGCTCGGGCGACCCCAAGAACATGCCTGTCCTTCGATCCGAGCTTTTGCGATCGGTCTACCGAAGGTATTTCACCCTCTCAGGTAGGGTTTTAGGAAGGCTTGCTGGAGCCAGGGATCTGACCGAGGAAGTTCTGAAAGAGTGGTTTTATTATTTCTACCAATGCTCTGAATGTCGCCGCTGCTCTGTCTTCTGCCCTTACGGGATCGATACGTGTGAAATCACCATGATGGGCAGGGAGCTGCTCAGTCTGGTAGGATGTAACATCGATTGGATCCTTGACTCCGCCTCGAATTGTTACCGGATAGGAAACCATATTGGCATTCCTCCCCATGCCATCCAATCGACCATGGAGTTCGCTGTCGATGAGATTGAGGAGATCACCGGGGTCCGGGTGAAACCCTCTCTGAACCGGAAAGGGGCTGAGGTCCTTTTTGTAGTTCCCTCCGCCGACTATTTTGGTAACCCTCACTGGTACACCTTTTTGGGTTACCTGATCCTCTTTCACGAAATTAACCTCGATTATACCTTGAGCACCTATGCCTCTGAGGGCGGAAACTTCGGTCTCTTCCATTCCATGGAACTCGCCAAGAAGCTCAATGCCAAGATTTATGCCGAAGCCAAGCGACTGGAGGTCAAATGGATCCTCGGTGGAGAATGCGGTCACATGTGGCGGGTCCTCCATCAATATATGGATACGTTCAACGGACCCGCCGATTTCTTAGAAGTTCCGGTCTCCCAGACCACAGGAACGGTCTTTGAGCATGCCAAGTCTACCAAGATGGTCCACATCTGTGAATTTACGGCAGACCTGATCCAGAATCGTAAATTGAAATTGGACAGAAGCCGGAATGATCATTGGAAGGTCACCTATCACGATTCTTGCAATCCTTCGAGGAGCATGGGCCTTCTTGAAGAACCCCGCTTTATCCTCAACCAGGTCTGCAACTCCTTTTATGAGATGCCTGAAAACACAATCAAGGAAAGGACCTTCTGCTGTGGAAGCGGCGCCGGCTTGGGAACCGATGAGAATATGGAGATGAGGTTGAGGGGAGGCCTCCCAAGGGCCAACGCCGTCCGCCATGTGCAGGAAGAAAACGGCGTGAATCTCCTGGCCTGCATCTGCGCCATTGATAAGGCCTCTTTCCCGCCCCTGCTTGCATACTGGGCTCCAGGGGTAGAGGTAGGGGGGGTCCATGAACTGGTCGGAAACGCCCTCGTGATGAAGGGAGAAAAGGAGAGGACCACGGATTTGCGGGGTGAACCCCTTCTCAAGAAGGAGGAGGAAGATCATGCATGACGCAGGCAAGATCATCTTCGGGCTGCTCCTCTTTCTCGGCATCGTAACCTATCCAGTTTGGCATAATGCGATGAATGGGAAGGCTGGCTACATTCCAATGCCCAAGGCTCCTCCTGATAAGAAACAATGCATCGAGCCGAAACAGGCTATTCGGATCAATCATAGAGATCTATTAGCCGATTGGAAGGAGTCCGTCGTCCGTAAGGGAATGAGAACCTATCTTGCCAGTGATATGAAAACCTACACGATGAGCCTGACCCGCACGTGCATGAATTGCCATAAGGATAAAGGTGAATTTTGTGATCAATGCCATAATTATATGGGCGTCAAACCTCGTTGCTGGGATTGCCATAATCATCCGAAGGATCTGAAGTAGATGGAATTCGACAGGAGAACACTTCTCAAGGTGGGCGGACTCACCCTCTTAGGGCTTTGTGCCAGGCCGGGATGGGAGGTCTTTTCAAAAATCAATCCGCCTGAACCCTCTCCAGCGCCGGTACCGGCCAAACGTTGGGCCATGGCCATCCACCTGAAGAGATGCTGGGAGAAAGAGGAGTGTCGCGCCTGCATCGATGCCTGCCATCGTACCCACAATGTCCCTGATTTGGGC
>DATIGG010000482.1:0-3126 GCA_035454825.1 Thermodesulfobacteriota bacterium
TCATTGAACAAGAGAACCCCCACCTCCATATTTTCCTTCAAGAAATTCTTTGCATCCCCCAAAGCTTCTTCGGTGATGATGAACTGTTCATAGCTCTGGGTGTCCATGAAGTGATAATGGGAGCCTTCTTTGTAGAGGTATTGCATCGTCTTCTCATCCAATTGGGCAGGCTCAAAGGTTTCCCCGGCACGATAGGTCCGGTCAATGGTCAAACCGGTGATCATATTTCGCATCTTTGTCCGGTAAAGGGCCTGACCCTTTCCGGGTTTGGAGAATTCAAACCAGGTGATCACATAAGGCTCTCTGTCTATGATGATCTTTAATCCTTTTCTTAAATCGGCAGAAGTATACATGGTTTTCCTCTATAGATATTTAAAAAAATAATTTAACTCAAAAAAATCGGACGTGCCACACTCTCCCCTCATCAAAGAAAGGCAGAGTAAACACAGTCCATCAAACGAGATAGGATTCCCATTGAATGGCTGTCTCTTGAATATAGCCTTTAGGAAGGTTTTTAACGGTTTGGTTATGGCCGGGCAAGAGAATATCGACGTCCAATTTGGCAAGTCGCATCAAGGACGTTTTAAGATCAGAAGCGTTGGCCCCGTGTAGGTCAAAGCGGCCGATGGCATAATCGGCATAGACGACGTCCCCTGGAATGAGAATTTTCTTTGTCCGATGGTAAAGAGCAATACTCCCCATGGAGTGGCCAGGGATATGGATCACCTCCCACTTCGTTCCGCCTATGTTCAGGGTCTCGCCACCCTCCAGCGTTCTATTTGTTTGAAAGGCAAAGGCACCGGACTTAAGGCCATACTGTGTCTGGCATAGGGTCCTGAACATGTCCATCCCGTACACCGTTCTCTCATCTCCTTTTTCCAAAGGGGCGGCCTCCAGGGTATGGACCCATAACTCTGCCCAGGGAATCTTTTTGAGAATCTCTGACAGACATCCGATATGATCCAGGTGGGTGTGAGTCATGATGATCCGCTTGATATCCTTCAGATTGATCCCCATCCTCTGAAGGGACTGAATCTTATAACCGGCCTTTCCAATCAGGCCAACGTCGACGAGGGAGAGATCCCTGGAAGTTAGATCCCCGACGACATAGATGTGGGAGTCCGGGATGAATTCATCCTGCCCCGGAATAAAATGAACCCCTTCAGCTATTTGGGTCATTCTTATCACCTGAAGAAGAGTCTGAAGATCATTTCTCGACGATCTTAACCTTCATCTCAATCCTTTCAAGAGGATTGTCTTTCGCGTCTTTGGCCTGGCTGACAATCTTGTCTGCCACCTCCATTCCAGAGATGACTTCACCAAAGACCGTATATTTCTGGTTAAGATAGGAGGCATCGGCCACGCAGATGAAAAACTGGGACCCTGCACTGTCGGGTTGCGCCGATCTTGCCATAGAGAGAGTGCCTCTCTTGTGGGGCTTGTTGTTAAACTCAGCCTTCACGGTATATCCAGGGCCTCCTGTTCCATGTTTTGACCGGTCAGGATCTTTCGAGTTTGGGTCCCCTCCCTGGATCATGAAATTTGGGATTATCCGATGGAAAATGGTCCCATCATAAAATCCTTTTTTAGCCAGTTCGGCGAAATTGTTCACATGGTTCGGGGCGACATCGGGAAAAAACCGTACCCCCATATTTCCGAATTTTGTTTCAATGATGGCTGTCGTCTCAGACATTTTCTTGATTTCCTCCGCGGTGAAGTTTTTGCTTTTTGGTTCTCCATGGGCAAAATGAGCAAAGATAAGTAACAGAAGGATCACGCAGTATGTTCTGATTGATTTCATGGGCCCTCCTTTTTGCGGTCATTCTTGCGAACGCAGGAATTTTAACAGCATCATTCATTTTACGCCATCCTGTCGGATCCCCATCCCCCTCCTGACCTCCCCCTTGAGGGGGGAGGAACGTAGCGATTTCCCTCCTCTTCAGGGGGAGGGCCAGGGTGGGGGCGGGGGAGTTTCACTTATATTTAATACCAAAAGGTCCCACCGTCAATGATGCGAACCCTAATCATGAAAGAATTTTTAGGCCTTGAAGATAGATCTAAAAGGATGCACAATTTTCGACACAGGGACAGATTGCATGAAAGCTTCGACAAAGTTTTATCCGGTTCATTTTCTCCATGGGGCAGAAGATTATCTTATTGAGGAAGAGATCAAGAAACTCATGGAACAGACGCTATCTTCCCATGAGAGAGGTCTTAACCTTCACATTTTTAGTGGAGCCGAGCATGGAAGCCAGGAGATCATCCAGGCCAGCCAAACCCTTCCCATGTTTTCCTCATACCGGTTTGTTCTTGTGAACGAAGCAGATCAGATGGATGAGGAAGAGGTCGAGAGATTGTTGAAGTATATCCAAAGGCCCTCTCCTTCAACCTGTCTTGTATTGCGTGGCCAAAGCCTGGGTCCCTGGAAAAAGCATCAGGCGAAGATTGAGAAAGCCGGAAGAGTGGTCGAATCCCCCCGATTGAAGGGAAAGGCGTTGGTTTCCTGGGTCAAGAAGAGGATGGAAGAAAAAGGAAAGACGCTGACAGAGGATGGCGCGAACTACCTCGTTGAGGTTGTTGGCGATCACCTTCAAGATCTTGACAATACACTGGAAAGGATTTTTTTGAGCGTGGGAGAAACACAGGCGATTCGACTGTCTGACATTGAGGGGATCATATCCGACATCAAAGTGAACACCATCTTTGAACTCACGGATGCGATCGGTCAACAGAATCTGGAAAAGGCCTTTGGAATTTTAGGGAAGGTCTTAGGAACAAAAATTATTTCATTCAAAAAGGAAGAAGGCCCTAAATATGATGATCCCAGCCCGCTCCTTTTGAGCATGATCGCTCGACAATACCGGCTCATCTGGAGAGTGAAAGAGATGGCCCTCCATCGAATGGACGGTGAAGAGATAGCAAAAAGCCTCCGAATGTCCATATGGAATGTGAAAAAGCTGGCGGATCAAGCAAAAAAATTTTCTGAACTCTCGCTAAAGGAGGGAATCTTGAAATGCCAAAAGACCGATTTGGCTCTAAAAAAGGGACAAGGCCCTAAGGGTCTTCTGCTGGAAAAACTGGTGATTGACCTTTGTCGTCCTGATCGAAAAGCAAAAGGGTGAAATT
>DATIGG010000483.1:0-2483 GCA_035454825.1 Thermodesulfobacteriota bacterium
ACCTTATCCGTGCTATTTCCAAGGTGGCAGACGTGGCTGTCGTGGGTATGCCAGATCCCATCTTGGGAGAAAGGGTCTGTGGATTTATCGTACCAAAAAAGGGGAGTACGATATCTTTTGAAGAAATCATCTCTCATCTTAACGAAAAGAAAACCACTATTCTCTACCTCCCTGAAAGGGTTGAGTTCATTGAGGAGATGCCCTTGACCAATGTGGGGAAGGTGGATAAGAAGCAATTGCGGGAAGTGATTAAGGAGAAACTCAGGAAAGAAGGAAAGATTTAATGCCAAGACGGGAGCAACTATTTTCGTCTTGACAAATGCATGAACGGGGGAGTAATAATACCCAGTGATGGTCGAAAGGAGGTGATTGTTCTTTACAGGTAAATGCCGGAAAACATTCTGGGAAAGGCGGTAGTAAGAATTTAGAACAGGAGGTAAGAATGCTATGAAAAGTAGATTGAGCTTCATCTGTTTGGTGTCCATAGCCGTTTTGGTGCCTTCGATGGTTTGGGGAGCCGTCGAACTGAAATTCTGCAATTACTTTCCGGTCCCTGCCCAGCAATCCAAAATCTGCGAGGAATTCATTAAGGATCTTGAGGCTCGCTCTGGAGGTCAGTTAAAGATCCGCTTCTTCCCTGCCGGCACCCTGCTCACCGCTCCGAAGATGTACGACGGGGTCGTGGAAGGGATTGCAGACATAGGCTTCTCGAACATCGGTTATACCTTCGGCCGCTTCCGGATGACAGAGGTGCTCGACCTGCCTCTCGGCTTTCCAAACGCATGGGTGGCAAACCATGTGGCCAACGACTTCTTCAAGCAATTCAAGCCAAAAGAATGGGACAAGATACACATGCTTTCCATGCATACAAGCCCTGTTAATTGCGTTCTCTCCGCGACCAAGCCGGTTAACAAGATGGAAGACTTGAAAGGGATGACACTGCGAGGGCTCGGATTCATCGCCGAGGTCGTCACTGCCTTGGGTGCAACGCCGCGACCCATCCCGACGCCAGAAGCCTATGAGGCGATACAAAAAAGGGTGATTGACGGGCTGATGATCCCGATGGAGACCATGAGGGCTTTTCGGTACGCCGAAGTCGCGAAGTATGTGACGGAATGCTGGCCCATTGGTCAGGTCTATACCTTCTATCTGGTGATGAATAAGGACACCTGGAATAAACTACCAGCAAACATTCAGAAGGTCTTCAACGAATATCCGTTTGAAGAAAAATTCGCTGCCATGTGGAACAACGTGGATATCGATGGGAAAAAGTACGGTACGGAGAAAGGGTTACAATTTATCGAGTTGCCGAGTGAAGAAATCTCGAAATGGAAGAAAGCGGTTGAGCCAGTGTTAGATACCTATGTAAAAAAGATGGTTGCTTCAGGATATAATGAGAAAGAAACCAGGGAATTGATCAACTACGCACGCATGCGAATTGAGTACTGGACGAAAAGACAGGAGGAGTCAGGAGTCAAATCGTCCACTGGTCCCTCACAGGTTCGCCTGAAGTGATCGTGGCAATTTTCAGGGACATTCCTCTTCCTGCCGGGGAGGAATGTCCCTTCGAGGAGGAAAGACGGGGATGAAATTTGAGACGTGCCTGAATCGAGTGGAAAAGTTTACAAGGTCATTCAGTCGTTCCCTCGAGTCGCTCGGAGTTATTGGTTTCCTGCTGATGTTTCTTGTCAACCTTGTTGATGTGGTGGGAGCGAAGCTTTTTCTCTGCCCTCTTCCTGGCTCGGTTGAAATCATTAGTTTTTCTCAGATCGTCGCGATCGCTCCTGCCATAGCCTTTACCCTCATCCTCGGCCGACACATACGAGTGGATTTTATCATCGACAGACTTCCTAAGCGTGTCCGAGCCACAATCACGAGTATTAGTTCTCTTCTGTCATTGATTCTTTTCGCTCTAGTCCTTTGGCAGAGTTACCTCTATGGGGTATCCCTTCAAAGAGCAGGAGAAATCGGTTCGACTTCCCATTTGCCTTTTTTCCCTTTCGCTTACCTCATCGCTCTTTGTTCCATTCCGGTCTGCCTGGTCTTTCTGGTGGAAGTGCTCAGATCCCTAAACGAGGTATTCGGTCATGGATCCCGTTAATGTAGGTATCATCGGAATTTTCTTACTCGTCTTCCTCTTCCTCCTCAGAATGCCGGTTGCCTTTGCCATGGCCTTTGTCGGATTCCTCGGCTTTTCCTACCTGGGTTCTTTTCATGCGGGCACCAAACTCCTGGCCCGGGACTTTTTCGAACAATTCTCTAACTTCCCTATAAGTGCAATTCCCATGTTCGTTCTGATGGGGTCCTTTGCCTTCGCCTCAGGAATCGGGAAAAGACTCTATGATGCCGCCTATACGATTTTGGGGAATCTGCGCGGGGGGCTGACGATGGCCACGGTCGTCGCTTGTGGCTTTTTTGCCTCCATCTGTGGGTCTACGGCGGCTACGGCAGCCACCATAGGGAAGATCGCACTTCCAGAAATG
>DATIGG010000484.1:0-2908 GCA_035454825.1 Thermodesulfobacteriota bacterium
TTCCGATAAAAAATGCCCTCTCAAATCATAGCCGGAAACCCTTTCCACAGGGGTGCTACCTGTCCTCCGTCCGGATTGCCGTTCCAGATCAAAAGCTGCAACTCATGAGCCTTCAGCGTTTTCTGCTTCCCGACACCATCCGTTGGCCACCACCGAAAACGGCCCCGACTCAACCTCTTTTGACAAAGCCAAAACCCTTGACCGTCATACACAAGGAGCTTGATGGCTGTGGCTCGTTTGTTACGAAAAACAAAAAGACAACCCGAGAAGGGATCCATCTTCAGAACCTCCCGGCACACCCTCGCCAATCCATCGATCCCCCGGCGGAAGTCCACCGCTTCGACCGCCATCCAGATCCGCATCTGGGGAATGATCTGGATCATTCCCCCTGTCTCCAAAAGGCTCGACTCAGTTCCACCGGATCAAAATCCCTCGGCCCTCCTTTGAAGGACATCCTCATCCTTGCACCGTTGGAAGCCTCCATCTCTACCAGACATTCTGAAGCTGTCATCGGTGCCCCAAGATCAAGTCTCACAAAACCAAGGTCAGGATGCTGTCCAGCGGCTAAACCTATCCCCCGGGTCACTTTCGGAACACGATTGTTCAGGCCGTTGTAATTGAGCCGCAATGCTCGAGACACCGCAAAAACAGAGTGCTCCTTGCAGAGTTGAACTGCTGCTTGCCATAAAGATTCCGGGATTCGGCTCCGACAACGCCTTCTCTTACGCCAAGTTTCAAATTGATTACGAACGACTTCAAGGGCGGGCCTTACGGTCGGTAGGGTGATGTCGGTAATGGTATCTCGCATCGGTCATCCTCCTCTCTTCTTTGGATGACCGATGATAACCCCTCACCTCATTGGATTTCATGCAGGCTTACCGAAAAGACACTATAAAACCAACTTGCGCTTCTGAGGTGGGAGGGTTCACGCTCTCGCGCCTTACACCTGACGATCGGGCTTTGGTTTCTTCTTCCACCAGTCTTTCAACCATTCCCACCATCTTCTCTTTTCAAAAACATAGAGCCCTTCTCTCATGCTTAAAAGAACCTTTTGTCCCATCCTCAATTCCTTTGGATACCGGTAATCCGGGTTGCAGGCCATCACCCTTTCTCCTCCCATTGCCCGAACAAGGCCCAGGGTCAAAGGCGAACGGAATCCCTCGGGTGTCGCATAAAGAACCGTGAAGGTCTCCAAGAGTCCTGTCCCTTCGGCAGGGGGGGGAACGATCTCTTTTTTCAAGACCTCAAGTTCTGGATGATAATCAGGCCTCCAACCTTCTGTCCATACCCTTTTTCGATCACTTCGTTCAAGGATGGTGACGATATTGTTATTTCCTAATCCTCCAATGCTTTGAGCAAGGCCAACCTCTGCCTTCTCCAATTGCCTCTTCTCCCCTGCCTCTCCTCTCAATTGCCAGATAATCTCCACCATTTGAGCAAGACCCGAGGCCCCCACAGGATGGCCACGGGATTTCAACCCTCCCGAGGGATTGATGGGAAGGTCTCCCCGGAGTTGCGTGTTGCCCTCTTCGAGATCTCTCCATCCCTCTCCTGGCGGGCAAAAACCTAAATCCTCCGTCCCAATGACTTCAAAGGGGGTGAAGGCATCGTGAACTTCGGCAAATTGAACATCTGAGGGATTCAACTGGGCCATGGTATAAGCCTTCAGGGCTGCCTCTTTCGTAGAATTAAAAGAGGTCAGGGAAGCCCGATGCCTTACGGCAGAGGTGTCTGTGGCATGGCCAATTCCGGAGACCTTAACCTTCGTGGCCTCAGTTGTCAGAACAACTGCAGAAGCGCCATCGGTGATGGGAGCACAATCGTAGAGGCGCAATGGATAAGAGACCATCTGGCTCTTGAAATAATCCTCTTTCGTAATCTCCTTTCGGAACTGGGCATAGGGATTGAGAGAGCCATTGTAATGGTTCTTGACAGCCACCTCGGCAAGAATCTCTCCCAACCGTTCGGCAGAGAGCTTATATTCCCGGCAGTATTTCTGGGCCACCATGGCTGCCAACGCAGGCATGGTGGCTCCATACCTCCGCTCGGACCGATCGATGACCTCGGAGAGGATTCGGGTCGTCTTCGCCGTGGGAAGATGGGTCATCTTCTCTCCAGCCAGGACAAGGACATTTTTCAGATGGCCTGAGGCGACGGCGTAGAATGCTGCCTCAAAGACACCGGCTCCTGTTGAGGAGGCCGTTTCAACCCGTGTGGAAGGAACTCCGGCGAGACCCAGGGTATCCGCTAAGAGGGTGGCAAAGTTGGAATCTCCGACAAACTCTTCCACGTTCATCACGCCGATGTAGATGGCATCCACCCTCTCCAGGCCCGCATCTTTTAGGGCCCGGGCAGCAGCCTCTGCCATCATCTTTTCCAGTGAATCTTTTGATTTCCCGAACCGTGTCATCCCGGCACCAGAAATAAAGATGTCCATCTTCTCATTACTCCTTCTATTTACGCTCCCCCTTTAAACACGGAACCCAATCAGCACCTCCCGCCCTTCGACACGCCCTGAACCGTGCTGGTTCAGGGCACGCTCAGGACGAACGGCTAAGTAATTCAGATTCAAAGTGTGGCTGTGTCCGTTCGTGGTGAGCCCTTCGGCGTGCCGTTCGTCCTGAGGGTCTCGAAGGATGAGCGGCTCGCTCAGGACAGGCCTGTCGAACCATGAACCGACTTGCAACACAGCCTCCACAGGCGGGAAGAATAAGGTGAGGGGGAAAACCGGGTTCACCCTCACCCTGCCCCATCTCCCGTTCAAGGGAGAGGGAAAATTGTGTCAGTCTATCTTAATATAAAAATGTCTATTTTTACAGGATCATTTTTGACGTTTTATCCGGCCTTTGACCCTTATCCTGGCCAGTTGGGGATATCCCTATATAGGTGGGCGGTGAAGGGAGATATT
>DATIGG010000485.1:0-2278 GCA_035454825.1 Thermodesulfobacteriota bacterium
AAGGTTGATTAAGGCGAAACAGCACATATCGAAGGGGCTGTTCTTTTTAGTGGACAGCCCTTTTCATTAGGAAACGATAGAAAAGGAGGGCAGAAAAGGTGAAAAAGGTCCTTATTTCCTATTTCAGCAGGACAGGCAAGACCCAGCAGATGGCAGAGTATATTGCCGAAGGAGTTCGAATCAGCGGACAAGATGCCGAAATCAAGAAGATCTCAGAAATAAAAAATGAGAAAGAGCTGGATGGATATGATGGATACGTCTTTGGTTCTCCCACCTACCATCGGGCAATGCCCGGTCTTGTCGAAACTTTCCTTTTTCTCGCACAGAAGGCAAACCTTTCAGGCAAAGTCGGAGGGGCTTTCGGTTCTTACACCCACAGTGGGGATGCGCCCAGGATGATTTTTGATACGATGGAGTTCGTCTACAAAATGAATGTGGTCAATCTGGGATCGTTAAATCTATTGGAACATCTTTTGGAAACTGGAGAAGGACTGAAGGCTTGCCACGATTACGGGAAAGCCATCGGACACAAGCTGGGATTTTAGTAAAGCGATTTAAAGGTCTCTTCCAAGCCGTAATCAGTGGCCTCTCCGGCGTTGCCGGAGCGAACACGGCGCATCCTGAAGGTTTCAGCCTGTTCGAACCAGCCTCTGAGGTCTTGCCCGCGATGGGGAGGACCATTGAGCGGCGCATCAGAGAACATGTGTGAACAAGTGAAGCAAGGCAAGAAAGATTGACCGGAAGAATGAGACGAAAAATGGAACGCGGAGGTCGTCCATGAGTTCTGAGCTGAATCGCAAAGCCTTTGAGAATCTAAGCTATGGCCTTTACATTGTCACTTCCCGGAATGCAGATCGGCTCAATGGCCAGATTGTCAACACGGTGATTCAGGTGACCTCTGAACCACCGCGGGTAGCAGTGATCATCAACCGAAACAATTTAACCCACGAGTATGTTTCACAAAGCCGGTTGTTTGGAGTGTCTGTACTCGAAGAAGCTGCTCCACTCACATTTTTCGGACCTTTCGGTTTCAGGTCAGGGAGGGATTACGATAAACTTTCCAAGACCCAGTTCAAGGAGGGAACAACCGGCTGTCCTCTTATAACGCAATACGCTCTCTCTATTTTGGAATGCAGAGTCATCGAGCAGATCGACCTGGGTACACACACCGTCTTCATCGGCGATGTCCTCAGTTCGGAGGTTTTGAAGGCGGGGGTACCCCTGACCTACCGCTATTACCGTGAGAATCTCAAAGGGAAGCCGTCCCAATATAGCCCTACCTACACATCAATGAAGTAGTGCAAGCGGCGTCAGATTGACCTGTCTCCGATAATCCACTTCTGAAGGTTTCGGAGCGGAGACGACTCCGGTCCAATCCAACCTGGCACTGAGGAATTGCTCCTTGTCCCACAATTTTCTTTTCAATCTTTTGGAATCATGATACGCTGTATTTGTAAAGGTGCAGAACCTCAGCGTTTGAATGTACTTACAGGAGAGATTAACCCTCATCTCAGAAAAAGAAAGGAGTTTCACCATGGTCATTCGATTCCTTGCGTTGGTTATTATGATGTTGCTAACAGCGTCTCCGGCTTCAGCCCAGCTTGACAAGATATTCAAGGGGCTAGGCAGCATGGGCCAACCGGGTGGCCTTAGCGATGCGAAGATTGGCTCCGGTTTAAAGGAAGCGTTAAAGGTAGGCACTGAAAACACGGTCAATTTAACAGGAAAGAATGACGGGTATTTTTTGAATCAGGCAATCAAGATCCTGATGCCGGGGAAGCTTCAGAGCTTCGAGAAAGGGCTGAGGATGGTGGGATATGGTCCTCAGGTTGATGAATTTGTGCTCAGTATGAACAGGGCAGCCGAGCAGGCTGCTCCCTATGCCAAACAGATCTTCTGGGATGCCATTGGAGAGATGACATTTGAAGATGCGCGAAAGATCTTATCTGGCAACGAAACTGCAGCCACACAGTACTTCAGGGGCAAAACCACCGGCAAACTCACGACTGCTTTCCAACCCGTGGTGGAGAGGTCGATGAACGAAGTGGGCGTGACGAGGCAATACAATGAACTGGTGGGTCGATATCAGTCGATCCCGTTTGTCAAAAGCGAGACTTTTGACATCAACCGCTATGTTGTGACCAAGGCTCTCGACGGACTATTCCACGTGCTGGGAGAGGAGGAGCGTAAGATCCGCACAAACCCGGCGGCGCGAGTCACCGATCTCCTGAAAGAGGTATTTGGAAAGTAAGCAAAAGTCCTCCAAACGAACATGGAA
>DATIGG010000486.1:0-2773 GCA_035454825.1 Thermodesulfobacteriota bacterium
TCGAGGGTGGCGCCTCCCCATGGATTGTCTCCTGGCCTCTCACCCTTGAAGAGACCCTGAAAGAGATTCTTGAACATCAGGATCAATCCTGCAATGAGGATCCAGGAGCCATAGGTGGCTGTCAAATGGAGGGTCGTGAACTGTGGGAGATAGTCATAGTATCTGCGGGGCATCCCCTGCCATCCGAGCAGGAGCATGGAGAAGTAGAAGATGTTAAATCCGATGAGCATGATCAGCCACGCCCATTTGGCCCGCCTCCTGTCGTACATGCGGCCGAACATTTTCGGGAACCAGTAGTGGAGCCCTGCAAAGAGCCCGAAGCCCATGCCACCAAAGATAATGTAGTGAAAGTGTCCTGGTATCCAGTAGGTATCGTGGAGGTGGACATTGGCCGCCAAAGCACCCTGAATCAACCCCGTCAATCCGCCGATCGAGAAGAGAAAGATGAAGGCGAGACAGAAAAGCAGGGGGGGCTCCAGGTGGATGGAGCCCTTGTCCAGGGTTGCGATCCAGTTAAAGACCTTGATGGCGCTGGGGACAGCAACCAGGAAGGTGAGGAGGGAGAACAGAAAGTTGGCAAAGACGCTCTGGCCGCTGACAAACATGTGGTGGCCCCATACCAGGGAGCCGACCGCGGCAATGGCCACGCCCGAATAAGCGATAGCCTTGTAGCCGAAGACGATCTTTCTGGCAAAAACCGGAATGACATCCGAAACGATACCCATTGCCGGAAGAATCATGATATAGGTTGCGGGGTGGGAGTAAATCCAGAAGAGGTGCTGGTAGAGCAGAGGATCGCCCCCCTTTGACGGATCGAAGACCCCCACGCCAAAGTATCTTTCCAGGACGATGAGGACCATCGTAATCCCGATCACAGGCGTTGCGAGGATCTGGACCCAGGAGGTCGAGTAGATGGCCCATACGAAAAGGGGCAGACGGAACCACGTCATCCCAGGGGCCCGCAGGCGGTGGGTCGTTGTGACGAAATTGATGCCTGTCAGAATAGAGGAGAATCCGAGGATAAAGACCCCAAAGACGGCCAGAGGGACATTGACCGTTGTCCGCAGGCTGTAAGGCGCATAGAACGTCCAACCGGTGTCAGGAGGACCGCCGCCGGTCAGAACAGAGGCAGCCACAATGGCAGCACCGGCGATATAGAGCCACCACGACAGGAGATTGATTCTCGGAAAGAAGACATCCCTGGCTCCGATCTGGATGGGAAGGAAGAAGTTTCCAAAGACTGTCGGGATGGCGGGGATGACGACGAGAAAGATCATGATGATCCCATGAAGCGTGAAAAGGGAGTTGTACGTCTGAGGCTTCATGAGGGTTCCTGGAGAAAGCATCTCGAGGCGCATGAAGAAACCCAGGATGGCCCCGCTGAAGAAGAAACCGAAGACAAAGATCATGTAGAGTAGTCCGATTCTCTTATGATCCTTGGTGAGGATCCACGAGAGAATCCCCTGTTCCCTGTAGAAACTGGCACTTCGGTTCTCAACCATCTCCCTGATTCCCTTTCACCTGGTCTTTCCTCCCCTTCCAGAGAATGAACGTCACCAGCGATAAGGCGAAGAGGAGGGTCACTGTGCCCGTTACTTTTAAGGTATTGAAGACCAGTTTCTTTCCCTTCGGATCGTAGCTGAAACAGAATCGAGCAATCTTGGCAATGCTGGGTCCGATCTTGCCCTGGGAGGCCTCGATCAGCGCCATCTTCAAATCAAAGGGAAGAATATCCGTTCCGTACATGTAGCGAACGATCTTTCCCTCCGCAGACAGGATGATCAGTGTGACAGGATGCTCGAAATCCTTCTCCACTCTTCTGAATTGGAAGCCGACGGCCTGGGTGAGTGTCTGGATGTTTTCCCTGTTCCCTGTCAAGAATCTCCAGGCGTTTTCCGGAAAAGGTCGCTCAATCATCTTCAGGTAGAACCTCTTCTTTTCAAGGGCGAGTTGGGGGGATTCGGTTTCGTCGAAGCTGACGGAGAGCACCGTGTAATCCTTGCCCGGTTCGGCCGGTAATTTGTTCAAGACTTCGGCCACGTTCTGGAGCAGAAGGCTGCAGACATTTGGGCAATGATAATAAACAAGGGCTAAAATGGCGGGGGCTTGTACGAGATCGCCCAGACGGACGGGATTGCCTCTCTCGTCGTTAAAAGTCGAGTCGAGTGGTATTGCTTCGCCCAATTTTGGCTTTAACCCGATTTCAGCCGATTCTTTTGTCGAGTGCTCGACATGCGCCAGGACGCTATTTTGCAAAACAAGGACAGTCATCCCCAAGATTAGGATCTTTATTATCCGCAGCATTTCAATTGATATCCTCCGCCACGCCCTTCGTCCGCTCCATAGACTGTGTCGTAATTCTTTTCTTGTCCCCCTGAATTTATTTTGGGTCTGGTAAAATATTGATTTTATTAGATGCTGAAACAAATTCAGCATGACATCTTGCACATTTCCCTATTACGATACAGTCCCCCATGAGGAGGGTGAGCATGGCATGGAGAGACAAACGTCTGCCCTGCATCATACTGTTACAATATTCCCAATTTTAACAATACGTGCAATAGGGTGAATCGTGTATTTTGTATTCCAAAAGACCGTATTTTTGTGATGAATGGAAGGGAGCCTGGGTCACGATTGGTTGATCAGGAGTCTTGACTGATTGATCAGAGGGATGATCTCCGCGAGATCTCTTAAAATTCTTTTCGGTTTTCCCCGGGAGAGTTCCATCTTGGAATGGACTCCGGTGGGAAGGGCGTAAACATCGACTCCCGCC
>DATIGG010000487.1:0-2394 GCA_035454825.1 Thermodesulfobacteriota bacterium
GAGGGGAAGGGAATAACGGTTTATCGAAGGTTGCTCTGAGAAGCAATCCGCAAGAGAAGAGCAACATTTCCCGGAGAAGATTCATTTCTCTAAGCCTGGGACTTGCGGCTGGAGTTTTATTTCCAAGCTTTAAATCTCCTCTGTCCGCTCCTGGGAATCGAGTCGCACCGACTTTCCCTCAATTTTTTTTCGCCCAGATTAAATATCAAGGTGGACAGTGGGATCCCAATCCCCAGTTTTTGGATTCTCTCATGGAGGAGTTGGAGCTAAGGACCAGTATCCGTGGAATGAAAGAACGGCGCCTGATCACCCTTTCTGATCCTGATCTCTTCTTCTGCCCTCTTCTTTATATGGCAGGGAAAGACGAGTTTGATCCTTTTACTCCGAAAGAGAGGGAGATCTTAGGGCGATTTCTGACCTATGGAGGGTTTCTACTCGCTGACGATACCATGGGAGCCAAAGGGTTTGGGTTTGATAAGTCCTTCCGGAGGGAGATGAACCAGATTTTTCCGGGACGGGAGCTGAAAAGGCTTCCGTCCGACCATTCTGTTTATCGTAGCTTCTATTTGATAGAGACCCTTGGGGGACGGCAGAAGGTGAACCCTTATTTGGAGGGCATCACCCTCGATCAATGGACCCCGGTCATCTACTCTCAAAATGATCTCTCAGGAGCCTGGGCGAGGGATCGGTTCGGAAAATGGATTCATCCGTGTGTTCCCGGAGGCGAACCTCAAAGAGCTTCCGCCTTTAAGGCGGGCATCAATATCATCGTCTACTCCCTAACCTCGGACTACAAAAAGGACCTGGTCCATCATCCTTTTATCAAGAGGCGGCTCAATTTATGAATTGGAATCGGATTGTCATCGCCCCAGTTTTCCCATTCTGGGTGATCCTGATCCTTCTTTTTCTTGGATTGGTCCTCACCGTCGTCCAGTATTGGATGATTCAAAAGAGAATAGGCCGTGCGAAAGCGATTCAGATATCCCTCCTCCGTCTGATCACCCTTTTACTCCTCGTCTCTTTCAGTGTGAACCCGTCTTTCATCGTAAGGAAAGAGGAAAAAATTATTCCCGCCCTTGCCATCCTTGTCGATCGGTCGCAAAGCATGAGCTTATCTGGACAAGGAGGAAAAAAAACAAGGCTCGATGATGCGAAGGCGCTGCTGCTGGACGGGGAGAAGCCGCTTCTCAAAGCCCTGCAAGAGAGTTTTGAGGTGAAGCTCTACACCATGGGTGGATCACTTCAAGCCATTGGCGAAAGCGAACTTCCCGGTCTGAACGCCGCGGGAAAGAGAGCGGATCTGAATGGAGCTTTGGAAAAACTTGGTTCCACGAATTCTCTCCTCCTGCTATTGAGCGACGGAAACGTCGACTGGAATGGCAGCGATAGGAAAGCACCTCCTCTCATCGCTGTTCCCATGGGGGATCCAAGAAGTTACAGAGATATTTCAATTAAAGAGATCAAAGCACCTCCCATCGCCTTCCGGGGGAGGCCAGTACAGATCGAAGTGGTTATAAAAAGTCATGGGTATTCTGGAATCACCGTTCCAGTCATTCTTAGAAATGGAGCCAAGATTCTAACAGCCAAAAACTTTTCGATCCGAAGAAGTCCTGAGGAAGGGGTCACCTCTTTTTCATTCACCCCCGAGGATGTAGGCTCCTTTCCCCTCTCCGTATCGATTCCCCCTCAATTTGGCGAGAGCCTAACCTCAAATAACGATGCGAATATTGCGCTTAAAGTATACCGGGACAAGATCAGGATATTGATGGTGTCGGGAAGTCCAAGCTTAAATTACCGTTACATGAGAAGTGCTTTTAAGAACGATCCCACGATTGATCTGCTCTCCTTTGTTATCTTGAGAACGCCGGCAAATATCATCAATGTTCCCCTTCAAGAGCAGAGTCTTATCCCCTTTCCAGTAGAAACCCTCTTCATCAATGAACTGAAGAATTTTGACCTGGTCATTTTTGACGATTTTTTCTACCGACCCTACTTAAATCTAAGCCATCTGGAGCATGTGAAAGAATTTGTTAGAGGAGGGGGCAGCTTCGCCGTCATCGGAGGGCCCAATTTCTTCGGCCAAGGGGGATATGAGGGTACTCCCCTTGAAGAAATCCTCCCTGCCAGATTGTCAGGAAAGGAAGACTATCGCCGTGATCTCCCTTCAGGGGTTACATTAAGCCGTCTGGGAATGATTCATCCCATCACTCGATTTTCTTCAGAGGGAAATAATCACCAGGGCCTGTGGCATGAAATGCCTCCTCTGGACGGCATCAATCTTTTGGAAGCCAAGAGTTCAGGAAGGGTGCTACTGGAGAGCACCGATGGAATACCGAGACCTATTTTGGTCGTAGGGAATTATGGCAAGGGAAGGGTTTTAATCCTAGGAACAGA
>DATIGG010000488.1:0-6325 GCA_035454825.1 Thermodesulfobacteriota bacterium
ACCCCTCGCGGATCCTTCCAGCGGTCAAACCGTGAGATTTGCACGACGAGGGGAAGGTCTGTAGGAATTTTATAATGATCGAGGCGCTCGTTGATCTCCTTCCCGCTCATCTCCCGGTTCAAAATGGAGAAGGGATCGATGGCCGGCATGAAGAAGACCTGGGGGGTTTTGAGTTTCTTTCTGTAATCTTTGATGCTGAAGATGACCGCATCGTATTTCTCAATAAACGGCTTGAGGTAATTCCACAGCTCCTTATTGGGACTGGAAAGGTCCACATGGCACCTCCAGATCCAGGGTCCATTCTTCTTGTAATGATTGATCATCGGGAGAGGCTGGGGATCGTGGACGATGACCATGTTGTGGCTCTCCAGATGGTTTCGGATGGCATTCTCATAGATCACTTCTTCGTAGATGTCCGTCTTCCGGTCGCTCAGATTGATCTCTCCCCCCTGGAGGGCATTGTGCATCTTTTTCGTGATGCTAAAAAAGTCCGGAGCCCCCTGAATCACCCTCCATCCTGTCTTGATGCCCACGCTGTTCATCAGAAGGGTGAGTGATGTCAGAAGCTCTGCCACCCCTCCACCGTAATAGGTCGAGTTGACATTGGCCACATGGAGGTGCTGAAGTGGTTCGGCTTTCTTCTGGATCCGTTCGATCGTTTCCGCTCCAATAAGCTTCTCGTAGTCTTCAACATGTGGAACCCGATGATCCTTCAACATGTCTGATCTCCTTTTTTCACTGCCCCTAAGTATTGAAGGCTTAGTTATAGGGAAGATCTGGATAGACCCCACTCAAGAAGGGTTTCGACCACTGCGGTCTCACCCTTCAAGCAACGGTGTTCCCCTATTTTTCTCTGAACTTAGACCGGGCGCGGTTAAATGTTTGCTTGAGATCTTCAATGGCCTTATCCAAGCCCACTTTGACTTCCTCCCACGCCTCTCCTCCGGAATCTCTGAGCTCCTGAAGCTTCTGGCGAGCTGCCTCCTGTTTCGTCCGTAGATTTTCGACCTGTTCCTTGTACATAGCCTGGGCATCTGTTTTGGCTTTGTCCGCTTTGGTTTTCAGGGCATCAATCTTTGGCTCCCATTCCTTCAACTGGGTTTCGATTTTCTCTTGATATGCTTTTTTCTTTTCGAATATGATTTCCTTCGGTTTTTGAATAAGAGAGCCAATATCAGACAGAGTTTTTTCCGACTCCAAGGGCACAGATTCTTTGGGTTCCGGGCGAGCTTTTCCTTTTTCTTGAGGGTGGCGAATTAGGAGGACTGGACATGGAGCAAGCCGTCCGACTTTCTCCGCGACTGAGCCAAAGATCAGACGGTCCGATCCGGTGCGACCCCTCGTGGCAATGACGATCAGATCCATATTCTCCTCGTCCGCGATGCGCACAATTTCACCGGCTGCATCTCCTCGCAAGGTGATCAAACGGGCCTTCACCTCCTTTGTTTCGAGCTGGTTGATCACTTCCTCAAGGGACCTTTTTGAAGAGGCCATCAATTCCTCTTCATAAAGAATTACGTCGAAGGCCGTCGGTTCTACGCCCGTCGGCATAGGAGGGACAGGGGAGACCACATGGATGATACAAAGTTCTGAGCCAAAGTGGTAAGCTAATTCGCCAGCGGTCTTAAGGGCTTCATAGGATGGCTCACTGAAATCCGTTGGACAAAGAATTTTCTTGAAAGGTAACATTGTTCTCTCCTCCTTTCTTTTTGATTTCGATTTCATAAGGATGATCTTCAGCCTGACAATCAATACCTAAATATAGCGGCTAGGGATGTTGCATCCGGTATCTCCTCCGGGTTCAACGCAAAGACCATTCCTCCTTTTAAATAGGTATGAACCGCTGCGAAATCGAGAAGATCCTCATCTCCGGGTTCGGGATCATGGTGAAGATGAACTTGGCGCGTATTGGGATCAAAAACGCCCCACTGGCGAATCCCCAAAGCCACAAATAAAATATCAACTCTCCCCTCATAGGCCCCTGGAACAATTTCCTTAAGGCTTTTTGAAGTCCGTTCGCTCCCCGCCGATTGCTTATATTTAGCTGCGGTCTCCTCCTGTGCCTTGTGAAAATAGGGCTCCACAATTCTCCGTGCCTGATCGTGCAGTTCTTCTCCTTTCAAACCCTCAGGGTTTCCGACAATTCCCTGTTCCATCAAATGGGGATAGCTGTTTGCTTCTCTATAGATGGGAAGGAGGTAATCGACGCCTGCCAGGATGAGAGGCGCATTCTCCTTGGCCAGTATGGCGTACAATCCCTGATCCAACAGGTGAAAGAATCTCAGGATATTGTCCTTCGCATCATCCTTTCCCACTCCTTGGCCGTGAAACATCGCGGCCCGTTCCCCACCTGCCACCGGTGCCCGGGTATGGAACTGGAGCTGTTTCTCGGGGTCATCATATTTGAGGGCCTCACTCAGACTTCGGGGAACATTTTCCGGCTCGATTTCCTTCACGCTGTACCGGGTGCACTGAAAGAACCTTACTTCGTTCTGACTGAGAGCCAGAATGTAAAACCGTCCTTCATGGCTGAAGAGAGGAAGGAGAGGCTTGATGTGAAACCGGTCAGTGACTACCAATAATTCATCGAATTTGAGGGGTAGACGATAATGATAAAATAAATCCGACGAGATGAACATTGCCAATCCATCAGCCTGATGCTGCCAGAAAAGTCCATCCTTGATCAGAGCCTTGGCCGGCTTCAACAATTTCTTCGCGTCCGGGGAACGAAGCCCTGCGGCTTTCAAGTGCTCCTCAACCTCGCGAAGGAGATTCTTGAATCGGATAGGGTCCTGTTTTGTATCGGGAGAGGTGCGATGAGTCGGCATGTAAATAGAGACACATAACTTTCCCTGTTCATCCATCAATTCCTTTAGCTCTTCTCGCATCAATAAGGCCATTTCTCTAATCCCTCCTTCTTCAGAAAGTCGGTATCCCCTTCCGACAGCAAAAGCAAAATCAATACCAAAATTCCTAAGCCTCTGTTTTGAATCTGGATATCTATAAACCAGAAGGAAGATTCAACAGAAATATCCCGATGAGGTGTGGCAGGATGCCCCAGCCGGGACTCGTTGCTTGACCCGATCGATTCTGGATCAGGTTCTTGAAACCACGCTTAAGGCATTGGAGCTGACGAAAAATTCTTCAATGACCTACTGTAGCACGGATAGCCTCAAAGCAAATAGGGTGAAAACAGTATTTTCCGGCCGGGAAAACAGTATTTTGTTTTTCTGTGTCCTTCCGAAGCTCAATAGATTCATGCAAACGTGCTGCGTTGCAACCGAAAGTTACCAGGGTTAGCTTTGGTTTCCCGAATACAGCTCTTTTCCTCGTAATGCCCCATGCCTGGAGGGCACCCTCGAACCATGAAAATGGCCTCCGGTCTTGGGTTAAGGTTACGGCAAGGAAGCCCGTTTCGTTTAGTGTCAAGGGGTTATGTCAAATCCTTGGGACCAAGAACGTAACCGAATGACGATACGAGCATCGTTGCCATTACCCTTAGACGAAACCTATTTTCTAACTAAAAGACAGGCAAATTGCAATTTTCATAGACCTTTCGTCCTGTTTTCGGTAGAATGGAAAATGAAATGATGAAGGAGCCGGGATTCCTAACTTTCTTTTGTATTCTTTTCTTGGCCTTTCCGATCCCCGTTTCTTCCCAGGTTGTCCTGAGAATGATCGGACCAGAGGACCTGGGAGGGGCATGGACCGAGATCGTCGAGCGGTTTCACGAAAGAAATCCCGGGATAAGGATTCGGTACATTCCTGGTCCCTGGTCAACGGACCAGAGACAGGATATGTATATCCGGTCGTTCATAAGCGGTGATCCCTATGAGCTTGTTTACATGGATGTGATATGGACCGCCAAGTTTGCTGAAAAAGGCTGGCTCCTGCCCCTGGAAGAGTGGTTTCCACCCGAAAAGCAAGAGGCATTCCTTCCCGGGGATATCGAGGCCGGCCACTATAAGGGACGATTTTACCGGGTTCCTGTGAGGAGCGACGCAGGGGTCCTTTATTACAGAAAAGACCTTGTCCCTGGCCCGCCAGCGACCTGGCTGGAATTTGAGGGAATCTGCAGAAAATACTCCCACCCGCCAGAGCGTTACGGCATCGTGTTTCAAGGGATGCAATACGAAGGACTAGTCTGCAATTATCTGGAATATCTCTGGGGAGCAGGCGGTTCGGTACTCGATGAGGAGGGAAAGGTTCATCTGGAGACTCAAGAAAACATCTTGGCACTGGAGTTCATGAGGAGAATCATCGATGAGGGTTGGGCTCCGAAGAGCGTGATCACGTTTCAGGAACAGCATTCCCTTGAATTTTTCGAACAGGGCAAAGCCCTGATGATGAGGAACTGGCCTTATGCCTGGAAAATCCTGAACGACTCACCTCTTCGTGGGAAGATAGGAATAGCCCCTTTCATTCACAGACCGGGAAGAGAATCAGCGACCACCCTTGGAGGCTGGGGCCTAGGAATTGCCCGTGTCAACAGGCATCCCCGGGAAGCCGGGAGGTTCATTGAATTCGTCACCTCTCCGGAGGCACAGAAGATAATGCATTTCAAGAGAGGCGCTGTGCCTTCCAGGAAATCCCTTTTCAAGGATGAAGATATCTTGAAAGAGAGCCCCCATTACAGGGATCTCTACGAAGTCCTTTCAAGGGCAAGACCGAGGCCCGTTCATCCAGACTATCCGAGGATCAGTTCTATCCTGCAAAAACACGTAAGCGGAATCCTTGTGGGTATCGAAAGCCCTGCGGAGGCGGCAAACCACATGGATCGTTCCCTGGAAGGTTTGCTCAAGGGGAAGGAAAGGGGGTGGCTCAAGCGCCTGGCCCTTGACTATGACCTCCACAGGACATTGAAAAACACAGCTCTTTTCACAGGGATCTCCGTTCCATTGGAGTTCCTTCTCGGGCTCCTGGCGGCGCTTCTTCTCAACCTCCCCTTTAAGGGAAGGAGTCTCGGTCGTCTCGCCGTACTCATCCCCTGGGCCCTCCCAACAGCCGTGATGGCAATGACCTGGCAATGGATGTTTAACAACCCGTTTGGTGTAATCAACGATGTTCTGATGAGGGCAGGGTTTCTACGGGTTCCTTTCGAGTGGCTTTCCACTCCAGAAGGGGCGATGTTTGCAGCCCTTTTTGCAGATATCTGGAAGACGACCCCTTTCGTGACCATTATCCTCTTAGGAGGACTTCAGTCAATCCCAAAGGACTTGGAAGAGAGCCTCTCCCTCGACGGAGCAGGTCCGGTAAAGAACTTCTTTCATCTTGCGTTGCCGATGCTGATCCCCTTTATCCGGGTGGCGCTCATCTTCAGGATGATTCATGCCGCGGGAATCTTTGATCTCATCTGGGTTCTTACCAAGGGGGGACCGGCGGACAGCACCCGGACCCTGAGCCTCTATCTTTACGATCTCGCCTTCCGGTACGATGAGATTGGCTATTCCCTCTTCCTCACCTTTCTCTTTCTTGTCACCCTTATCCTGATAAGCTTTGCCATCACCCGGGCGTTAACTCTCCGGTACGAAAGGATCGGCAGATGAAGAGGGCGATCATTTACATCCTTCTGGGAGTGGTTTCTGTTTACTGTCTTTTTCCATTTCTCTGGACGATCCTGACGGCCCTTAAACCACAGGAGGAAGTATTCAAGCTTCCCATCCGCTACCTGCCTGAAAGGATCTCCCTTCAAAACCTCAAAAGCGTTTTTTACAAAAGGCCCTTTACATATTATATCCTGAATAGCTTGCTGGTCGCAGGAGGAGCAACCCTGTTCACACTCTGGGCTGCTTCGCTGATTGCCTTCCGGCTGAGAAAGATGGAGATAGAACGATCATTAAAGATCCAGAGATGGCTCCTGATCATGGCCATTGTTCCGCCTGCCTTGCTCGTCATTCCTGTTTTTATGGCCATGAAGAAACTGGGGCTGGTCAACCATTACCTCGGCCTCATTCTGCCTTATGTGGCACTCAACCTTCCTTTTGCCATCTGGATGCTCCACGCGGCTTTCAGACAGCTTCCAAAGGAACTGGATGAGGCAGCCATGTTGGACGGCTTTTCTTCCTTCAGGATTCTTCTTGGGATCATTCTGCCTCTAAGTCGGCCTGCCCTCTCTGTCGCCGGCGTGGTCGTCTTTATTTTTTGCTGGAATGAATTCATTCTTGCATTGACCCTTATGCCCTCGCAGGTGCGGTACACGGTACCTGTCGGGATCGCCATGCTAAGTGGCACGTCTGTGTACGAGATCCCCTGGGGAGAAATCAACGCCGCTGTTGCACTGACCACCCTTCCTGTTTTTTTGCTCATGGCTTTATTCCAGCGATGG
>DATIGG010000489.1:0-4640 GCA_035454825.1 Thermodesulfobacteriota bacterium
CATGATCCATGTCATCATTCAGGAAGGGCTCTTCGATAAGGACTTTGTGACACGACACACAGTAGGCCCTTTTCTAATAAAGGGAGACAGCAAACTCTTTTTGAGGGAGGGGGAGGAATACAGAGTCTGGGACCTGATGGCCAATGCTCCTCGGCCCGCAGATGCCGTGTCCAGTCCAGCCCTTTTCGGCTCTTTCACCGTTGGCGGTGTCATCTGTAAACCTGCCTTCCAGGTGCTGGCTGAAAAGGCAGCCTGTTACACTCCTGTAATGGCTGAAGGAATCACCGGGGTTCCTGCCCATACCATCCGAGAGCTTGCCCTGGAGTATGGCCGAACCAAACCAGCAGCCATCAGGATGTATTATGGCATGTCGCGGACCCTCAACAGCACGCTGAGCAGCCGGGCCGTAATCACGCTGACGGCCATCACAGGAAATATCGGCCTTGCGGGAGGCGGGGCCTCCATCCCTCAGATCACGCCCTCCATCGTTCTCAATGAGCCGGGGGTTGCCTGTCCACCCGGCGCACCGGGAGTGAAGACCCTTCCGGGGAGCAGATCGTCCATAAGAGGCTGGAAACAGATCCGGGAGGGAAAACCGTACCCCATTAAGGTACTGTTCAATTCTTATCGCAACGACCTTCAGTGCGATGGCCATGTCGAAGGTTATCGAGAGATTTTTAAAGGGATCGATCTGGTGGTCGTGATGGATATCTTCATGACCAGGACCGCCCGATACGCTGATATCGTTCTGCCGGAGGCAACTATCTTTGAACGGGATGATCTGGTGACGGCCACGGATTACCTCCAGAGGATGGAAAAGGCGATCGAACCGCTTCATGAAACCAAATCGGCGCTGGAGATATGGTCAGAGATTTCCAGGCGTGTAGGTTTGGGGAAATACTTCCAGTATACTCCCCAGGATTACATGAGAGTCCTTCTGGATTCAGACCATCCTTCTTTAAAGGGCACTACGTTGGAGCGGCTGGAGAAGGAAAAGATCATTCGAGGAAACGTGCCCTTTCCTCCGGAGGTCCCTTTTGCTCGAAGAGAATTTCCGACCGCCTCCGGGCGAATTGAATTCTATAATGAACTCCTCGTGGAATTCGGACAGGAACTACCCATCCACCAGGAGACCCTTGAGAGTCCTCGTCGTTGCCTTTTGGCCAAACAGTATCCTCTGACCTTCCTCTCGGCAAAAGTCAGGGCGACAACGCACTCTGTCATGGCCAACGTGGACTGGATGCAGGAAGTGTCGGCGGAACCTATGCTCGACATGAACCCGGTTGATGCAGAAGAACGGGGGATCAAGGACGGCGACCTGGTGGTTGCGTTTAATGATCGGGGAAGGGTGAAGCTCAAAGCCAGGCTAAACGAGGCCATTCCTCCCGGAACGGTGAATGTGCCCCATGGGTGGTGGCCCGAACAATTTATCGAAGGCCACTATAGCGACCTTCTTCACAGGATGGATGATTTGAGCATCATTGACCCGGTGCTGGAGCAGGATTTCGTCATCCGCGACTCAAGGGCCTGTTCCGGGTTGATCCACTACGACTGCCTCGCAGAGGTTAAAAAGGCGTAGGAGAAGAAGATGGCGAAGCAGTATGGTTTGGTATTTGATACGAAAAGATGCATAGGTTGCCGCACCTGCGTGATTGCATGCAAGGTTGAGAACCAGATCGAGGTGGGCTCGTGGGTGAGAGTGCTCAATAATCGCGGCACGACCACGGATATGCCTGTTGGTCAATACCCTCACTTGAGCCTCTCCTGGCAACTCAGCGGTTGCATACACTGTAAGAATCCACCCTGTCTGGATGCCTGTGAAACAGAGGAGGCTATCTACAAGCGACCCGATGGAATTGTTCTTATTGACAGAGAAAAATGCACCGGATGCCAGGCCTGTGGCGATGCTTGTCCTTATGATGCGATCCGTTTCAATCCGGACGACGGCTGTGCGGAGAAGTGTACCCTCTGCAGCCACCGGATCGACCAGGGGTTGGAACCTTTCTGTGTGAAAGAATGTATCTGGGGCGCTATTCGTTTCGCGGATATCGAGGGAGCAAAGAACAATTCGTAGAGGAGGATACGGGTGAAGAAAGTTCTGGTTCTGCATGGGGTCAACCTTATCCGCCTTGTCTGATTCGTTCCGGGCTCGAATGACCCCTCACTCCCCAAAGATAATCAAATTTGATGGATAAGAGCGATTCGAAGATCAGTCATCTTTTTCTGGTGGGTGTGGTGTTTCTGTGGGGGGCCAACATCGGCATCGTTAAATCCGCATTCCAGGATATCCATCCTGTCCTTTTCGCGGCGCTCCGATTTACGATATCCGGCGTTTTGATGCTTTTGTTTGTTCTTTGGAGAGAAAAAGATCTTCGAATTCGCAGCCAGGATTGGAGATTGATCTTCATGGTGGGTGGACTGGGAATAGGGATTTATCAGATCTTTTGGTCCCTGGGGCTTCAATGGACAACTGCCACCAATTCTGCATTAATCTTTACGATCCAGCCGCTTTTAGGGGCAGTCTATGTTGACTTGACGAAAAAGGAGCCGGTATCAAAACAACGCTATTTAGGGATGTTGCTGGCCCTTGGAGGGGTGATTCTGGTAATTTTAAAGCCGACTCTGCAATTCCGTTTTTCTACAGAAACAGTCTGGGGTGATCTCCTGACACTCATGGCAGCGGTCTGTTCGGCCATCTTCTTTACAGTATGGCCGAAACCTCTTCTAAGAGTCTATTCCCCTGTACGCCTGATGGGGTATTGTATGCTGATCGGTTCGATCATCCTCTGGGTTGCGGTTCCTTTTAGTGGCAAGTTGATGCCCTTCGACCAGATAGGAGAGAAAGCCTGGTGGCCGCTGATATATGCCATTGTTTTTGCCGGGATGCTGGGCCATACCTTCTGGTATGAAGGTGTTGGTCGGATTGGAGCTACAAAAACACTGATCTACCTCTATTTCATTCCGATATGGGCCGCTGTGTTCAATTATTTTTACATGGGGGAAAGGATCTTCATTCAACAGGTCTTAGGTGGAGGTCTCATCCTGGTAGGCGTTCACTATGCCCTGCGAGATTGAACATCCTCTTTCTTTTGACCCCCTCTTTACCGCAGCGTTGCATTGGCCAGACCCAGCGGGAACACTTCCAACGCCTTGGAATGCGGGTTTTATTGGAATGGGATGGTTAACCGAGGACTTCACCCAGAGTGAAGTCCAGTCCCGCCGCAGGCGGGAGACGGTCGTGCTCCACAATGAAAGGGTTCCGCTCCAAGGCTTTTTCCAGTGTTTCCGCTGGGTCTGGCATGGCGATCTTTTTCAACAGTGAGGTTTAGAAAAGAGAGATGAGGGGATTTGGGAAGCTAAATTCGAATGATCGGGAGGATGTATAAAATGAAGATCAGTCTTACCATCACTTCACCGGGACCCAAAGCCGCACCGATCATTTTTCGTGGAGACTATGCGGAAAAAATAACTCAAGCGGCAGCTATCGGGTACAGGGCAGTCGAGTTGCACATCCGTGACCCGAAGGCAGTTGATCGCTCTTCAATTCAGCGGAGTATTGAAAAAGCCGGGGTCAGTGTTTCGAGCATAGGAACTGGCCAGGCTTATGGCGAAGACCGGATCTTTTTCACCTCTCCGGATGAACAGGTCAGGAGGGCAGCGGTCCTGCGAATCAGAGGGCAGATCGATTTTGCTTCCCAGCTTGGAGCCAGGGTAATCATCGGTCTGGTCAAGGGCCCTCTGCCGGAGGAACCCTCGGAAAGGGCTGTTGCTCGAATAACGGCAATCGATTGCCTCAGAGAATGCGCTGATCATGCCCAGAAGGCAAATGTCCTATTGGTCCTTGAAGCCATCAACCGGTATGAGGCAAATTTCCTGAACACGGCAGAGGAAACAGACGGAATCCTTGAAGAAATCGGTTCGCCTGTGATTGGCCTGCACCTGGATACCTTTCACATGAATATTGAAGAGGTCTCCATTGAAGGTGCAATCAGGAAACACGCAAAGCGGCTCATGCATATGCATCTTGCCGACAGCAATCGCTGGGTTCCAGGGATGGGGCATCTCGATTTTCATTCAGTTCTGTCCACACTTCGAGAAACAGGATATCAGGGCTACCTGGCTCTTGAGTGCCTCCCGATTCCGGATCCGCAAAGTGCGGCAGAGCAGGCTATCAAGCACCTTGAAAAAATACTTTCCAATATTGGATAGGGAATAACCTCAAATCCCCCCATAAGATGCTGTTCATGGTTCGACAGGGCCTGCCCTGAGCGAAGTCGAAGGGCTCACCACGAACAGGCATGGGCAGATTAAATCTCAATTCCTTAGCCGTTCGTCCTGAGCGTATCGAAGGACGGGCGGCGAATTACGGCACAGTCTCCAGCGGGGAGAGGGGGAATATTATTTAACGATAGAGGAGAAACCAATGAAGGCAATCATTTGTGAACGTCCCGGGCAATTCATAATGAAGGAGATCGACCCCCCTCATCCCAAGCCAGGAAAAGCCTTGGTTCGGATCCGGCGGGTCGGTATCTGTGGAACAGACCTCCATGCCTTTAAGGGAGAACAGCCCTATTTTACCTACCCGAGAATCCTGGGCCACGAACTATCCGGAGAAATTGTCGGGATAGGTGAGAATCCTT
>DATIGG010000490.1:0-5562 GCA_035454825.1 Thermodesulfobacteriota bacterium
TTGATTTTTAAAGGATTTATTGAGAGGCCAGAATCTTGCTAACGCCTAAAAAGATTGCAATTTTTGTCATGAAGTTGGAGTTGAAATTAGGCCAAAGAATTTACGACTCTATACCGTCGATTTCTCGCTAACATAGTTTCCCACCCGTGGGAATAGGAACCTATTCTTGTTTTCGAAGGAATGCATATCCTAACAGCAGAATTAAAACCCCTGAGCAGATCCAGGCGAAGACATCGCCATAAAGTGTATAGAAAGTCTTGATATTGGAGAGGCGAATGACTCCACTGATTGCCTCTTCTGTAAAAATCCCTCCCTCCTTTAAAATCTTTCCCGTCGGATCGATGAACCCGCTGATTCCTGTATTGGCAGCTCTCGCGACATAGACACGATTCTCCACTGCCCTGAAGGCGGCAATGGAGAAGTGCTGATAAGGAGCAGAGGTTCTCCCGAACCAGGCATCGTTTGTGATCGTGACCAGAAAATTGGCGCCCTTCTTGACAAATTTCCGGCAGAGGTCCGGAAAGATGATCTCAAAACAGATGAGAACTCCAAACTTAGCCTGGGGAAGGGAAAGGTTGATAATCTCCTTTCCGGATTTGAAGTCCCCGATTCCTTCTCCCAGCGATCCCAGGGAAAGAATCTCACCCAGAGGCACATACTCTCCAAATGGGACGAGATGGATCTTGTCGTATCTTCCCACGATTTCTCCGGAGGGCGCGGCAAGATAGGCGCTGTTGTAGTGATTTACTTTTTTCCCTTCCACTTTGTAAGTGGGACTGCCGAAGAGAAGAAAGGCTTTGGTCTTAACTGGAATGTCAAGGACGATAGGCTGATATTCCTTTGCATCCTGAAAGAAGAAAGGGGTGGCTGTCTCCGGCCAGATGATGAAATCCGGTTTTTCCCTGGCGACTTTCAGAGAAAGCCTCTCATAGATCTTGAGAGTCTGCGTCTGAAAGGATTGGTCCCACTTGATCGATTGGTCGATATTTCCTTGAACGAGGCCGATCTGAAGAGGGGGTTGTTCCTGGACTTGCCGGTCCACAGCCCCCATCCTTAAATATCCGTAGATCAGGGCGCCTGTGAGAATGATCACGGAAATAAAGCCCTCGCGATAAGGAAATCTCTTTTCAGGCCATTGGCAGAGGATCAGATAGAGCGTGATATTGACCCAGAGGATGATGAAGGAGAGGCCATAGACTCCTGTGATCTCTGCGATCTGGATAAAGGGGAGGTTCAGGTATTGAGAGTGACCCAGGTTGGCCCAGGGAAACCCGGTCAAGAGGAAAGACCGTAGATATTCCAGGGCAGTCCAGAAAAATGGAGTCAGGATGATCATCCGGAATCCGAAGCGGATTTGGATCAGGCGAAAGAGCATGGTGAACGTTCCGAAGTAAAGACTTAAATATAAAATCAGCAGGACCAGGATGAGGACGCTCAAGAGTAAAGGAACATTCCCGTAGGTGTGGACGGCGACGACAATCCAGTAAAGAATTCCGAGAAAGGCGGTCATCCCGGTTAAAAAACCAAGGAAGAAGCTGGATAGAAGGTCCTTTCCTTTGAGTGAATAAAAGAGGGGAACCAGAGCAAACCATGCGAGGAACTCGAGATTGAAGTTCGGGAAAGACAGGATCAGAAGAATCCCGGAGAGAAGACTGAAGAAGATATCTTGTTTCTTCATGCACCGTTCCTTGGCCTCAAGGCAAGTGAAAAACATCTTAAGCAATAAAGAAATAATTTTCAAGAAAGAAGGTTTGAATTTTGGAAACATTTTGGTAGAATGTGAAATATGGACCCCCTCCTCCTCTCACGAATTCAGTTTGCCATCACGACGATGTTCCATATCCTCTTTCCTGCCTTGACGATCGGCCTCTCCCTCTACCTGGTGGTGGTTGAGTTCCTGTGGATTCGCACAAAGGAGGAGTTCTATTACCGCATGTATCGTTTCTGGGTGAAGATCTTTGCCATCAATTTCGGCATCGGAGTGGTCTCGGGCATCGTCCTGGAGTTTGAGTTCGGCACCAACTTTTCCAGGTTTTCACAGGCGGTCAGCAACACCTTCTCTCCCCTTCTTGCCTTCGAGGTCATGACCGCCTTCTTCCTCGAGTCCGGGTTCCTTGGAATTATGCTCTTTGGCTGGGAGAGGGTAGACCGGAGGGTCCATTTTTTGGCGACTTGCCTTGTTTCCCTGGGGGCCATTATCTCCGCGTTCTGGATCCTGGCTGCAAACTCGTGGATGCAGACCCCGGCAGGCTACAGACTGATCGACGGGAAGTTCATGGTCACCGATTTTGGGAAAGCCATCTTCAACCCTTCTTCACTTGTTCGTATGGCTCATATGACCATGGCTTCATTCGAGACCTCTGTCTTCGTCGTTGCAGGGATCAGCTCATACTTCCTCCTTGGAGGGAGGCATGTTACCCTTTTTCGACGGTCTTTGGGGATCGCTTTGGTGATGGCTGCCCTGTTCGTGCCCTTCCAGATATACCTGGGCGATGTGAGTGGCCGACATGTATTTCGTGATCAGCCTGCCAAACTGGCTGCCATAGAGGCCCACTGGGAGACGAACACGAAGGGAGGGGCACCGTTTGCCATCGTCGCCCTTCCTGACATGCAGGCAGAGAAAAATCTCTTTGAAATCTCTATCCCAAGCGGCCTCAGTCTCCTGGTCACCCATTCCTTCGATGGCCGGGTATTGGGCCTAAAGGAATTCCAACGGGAGAACCGTCCAAACGTTTTCGTTATCTTCTGGGCCTTCCGGGCCATGGTGGCTATTGGATTTGTCCTTCTCCTTGTCATGGTCTGGGCTTTTGTCCTGTGGAGGAAAGGTGAACTGTATGAATGCCGACCTTTTCTCAGGACCTTGCTGATTGTTCACCCCCTTGGTTTTCTTGCGGTGGAGCTCGGATGGATAACGACAGAGGTAGGTCGTCAGCCCTGGCTGGTCTATGAACTGATGCGGACAACTGAAGGCGTCTCTCCTATTCCGGCTGGAAATGTGATATGGTCCCTGGGACTCTTTGTTATCATCTTTCTGGTGATCGGGGCGAGCTATTTTTATTATATTCTGAAGGCGCTGCGTCTCGGTCCGGACGTCTCAAGCCCGATCCCTTCGATTCAAAGGCCAGCGGGTATGCGGCCTGTGCAAAAAATTAAGGGCAAACTCTAACTTCGAAGCACCCGCCTGCGCGACCTACCTACGCCCGCCGAAGCGGGAGCTTCGCACAGGCGGGAGCCGCTCTGGGAAGGCAGGCGAAAAATTGGGAACCTCTGCCTCGACGGGGGGCCTGTCGAAACTTTAGGATGCGGATCGTGGGCCGGAATGATGCTGATAGAAAAGCGGAATCTTCAAGGTGCGTCGGTGGCTAACTGACCATGAATAATTACGTGGAAAATGACCCCAAAAGAGCTCCTCGCCCCCGATAGGGGGAGAGGATGAAGGTGAGGGGGAAACCCGAGATGTCCCACCCTCACCCAGACCCTCTCCCGCCAGCGGGAGAGGGATACATATTGTTTTCACGGTTGGTGGGTGTCGAACCCGTCATGTAAAATTTGTTTTTGAAAAATGTCGGATTTCGTGATGATTTTTATCGGACTATCTGGAGTAAGCTAAATCGATGGGTCTTGTGACGATCTGGTCGTGCCTGGTTGCATTAACCATCATCCTTTATGTGGTGTTGGATGGCTTCAGCCTGGGGGTGGCCCTGCTCTTTCCGACTGCGCGGGATGAAGAAGAACGGGACCTGCTCATGGACAGCATCGCTCCAGTCTGGGATGCGAATCAGACCTGGATCGTCTTTGGCGGCGGGGCTCTATTTGTCGCCTTTCCCATGGTCTACGGGGTTCTTTTCAGTGCCCTCTACGTTCCTCTTCTGACCTTTATTTTTGGTCTGATCTTTCGAGGGAGTGCTTTCGAATTCAGGGCCAATGCCATCCGGAAAGGAAGGTGGAACAAGGCTTTCTTCTTTGGAAGCCTGGTGGCGGTGATAGCCCAGGGGTTGACCCTCGGAGGCATCATATCAGGAATAAAGGTGGCTGGAGGTCATTTTGCCGGGAGTCCCTTTGACTGGCTCAATCCTTTCTCTGTGACAGTTGGAATTGCCCTGGTCAGCGGTTATCTTCTTCTGGGTTCGACCTACCTCATCATCAAGGCAGCAGGACCCGTGCAAGATCGTGCCTACCGACAGGCCTTCTGGTCCGGCATCATCGTCCTCGGATTTCAGGCCCTGGTCACCTTTTGGACGCCCATCCATTACCCTTCGGTCCTGACCCTTTGGTTCAGCTCGCCCAGGATCTACTTTATCTGGACTTTCCCGGTGCTGGGCCTCATTGCCTTCTACGGGCTCATGAGAAGCCTCAAGGCCCGGCGCGAGGTTCAACCTTTCTTCTGCACGGTCCTCCTCTTTTTTGCAGGTTACCTGGGACTTGCTGCATCCCTCTACCCTTATGCCATTCCGCCCAGCGTCACCTTCCGGGAAGCGGTGGCCCAGCACGAGACCTTACGGTTCACTCTGTGGGGAGCCATTGTCGTTCTGCCACTGGTGCTCGGGTATACGGTCTACAGCTACTGGATCTTCCGCGGCAAAGTGAGCAAAGCGGAACTTTACCATTAAAAAAACTTCTAAAATATTTCTCTACGGAACCTTGTCATCTACCATCAGATCATCCCTCAGATTTTTCAAGGAACTTCCGTAGGAGACAGACCTCTAAAAAATACTCTATTTTTTAACCAAAAATGCTGGGTTTTGCTTATTCACCTACCAAGTTTTTTTTAGTATGGTGTAATTAGAGTCTGTCCAGAGACGCTCCCCATTCGTCATGCCGGACCTGATCCGGCATCCAGAAGCTCTTGAAAGCACTGGATTCGGCTTCGTTAGAAATACGCCTTCTGTCTCAGGCGAAACTTCCGCGGGTCCAAGGGTGACTTTGGAGGTAGACATCTGATATCGTAGACCATTTTCATTCGTCCGTAGGTGCCACGCCCCGGGGAATGAAAATTTCGCCGGAATGACGACCTTCTCGGGAAATCACTTTATAAACAGAGTCTAATTGAGGAAGGTTGCGTTAAACCCGGACTGTTATGAGATTTGAGATATGTCCGGGCCTGAAAGGAGGGAGAATGAATTACCGAGGCTATCCATGGATAGTCGTTTGTATCTTGGCTCTCGGGTTAATTGCCTGCCATCTTTTTGCTGCCTATACACCCTCAAGCACGATCGCTCCGGGTGCGGAGCCAAATTTCAAGTTAATGGCTGAAGCCTGGAATACCATCGAACGAATCTATGTTGACCGAAAAGCGGTAAACCCCAAACTGATGACTTACGGGGCAATCAGCGGTATGGTCGATTCCCTCGGGGATACGGGCCACAGCCGGTTCCTCTCTCCGGAAATGGTGAAACAGGAGCAAAATCTTACGAAAGGAAAATTTGAAGGTATTGGCGCTGAAGTCCAGATGAAGAACGGGCAACTCGTTATTGTTGCGCCTATTGATCGCTCTCCGGCACAGCGCGCAGGGCTCAAATCAGGCGACGTCATCCTGAAGGTTGATGGGAAAGAGATGAACGG
>DATIGG010000491.1:0-5097 GCA_035454825.1 Thermodesulfobacteriota bacterium
TGGGATTCAAAAATCACGATCGTTAAGATTGATCCTAAATTCTATTCTTTCAAGCTTCTATCTGCTACGGAACATGGGAAAAATAGGTTAACCGTAAAGGATTGGTGTCTGAAACACAATCTTATTTCTGCCATTAATGCTGGAATGTACCAGGAAGACGGGTTGAGAAGTGTAGGATATATGAAGAACTTCAGCCATATCAACAATCCAAGGCTTAACAATACTTACAAGGCCGTCTTGGCCTTCAACCGGACAGACTTTGCCGTTCCCGAAATTCAGATCATTGACCTCAAGTGTCAGGCCTTTGAAGAGCTTAAGCCTAAATATCAAACCTTTGTGCAAAATATCAGGATGGTAAGCTGTCAGCAGGAGAATGTCTGGACGAAACAGGACAGGATGTGGAGCTTGGCTGTTTTAGGCATGGACAAGAATGGGAATGTATTGTTTATCTTCTCGGAGACACCTTATTCGGGATACGAATTTATCAATGTTTTGTTGTCTCTTCCTATCTCTATCTATAATGCCATGTATTTGGAAGGAGGTTCCGATGCCAGTCTCTATTTTTCGTCAAATGGTGTTGAGTTGGATAAGGCGGGGACGAATGGGTCTGGACTTAACGATAGCCTTGTCAGTGGCATTGCTCGTGCGATTCCAAATGTTATTGGGATAACAAGAAAGACAAAATAATGAGGTTACATCCACATAGCCTCTCATAGACTTCCTCTTCTTTTTTCAATCTTTGCTAACATAGGTTGCCCTTTCCAACTTTCATCACCCTACTTGCAAAGGTGAATTTGAACGATTAGAATTTGTACTTAGCCCAAAGAGGTGAATGGTTCAAGGACATGAATAAACTCCATCTCGGCTTGGATATTGGTTCCATCAGTGTCAACACGGTCATTTTGAATGAACGCCTTGAGGTGCTCGAAGAACACTATACGCGCATGAGGGGTCAACCCTTCCAAACGGTTCAGAAGGTCCTGGAAGGGATCTTTCACCGCATTCCGGAAGACCGGTTCGAGGCCATCTCTTTCACCGGTATCGGAGGGAAATCTCTTTCCCAGATCTTGCGCGGAAATTTTGTGAATGAGATCATCGCCCAGGCCAGAGCTGTCCAGCGCCTCTATCCACAGATTCGAACAATCATTGACATCGGGGGAGAGGATTCCAAACTGATCCTTCTCAAAGAGGAAAGTGGCCATCTCAAGATCAGCGATTTCTCGATGAATACCCTTTGCGCGGCAGGCACGGGCTCCTTCCTGGATCAGCAGGCCAGCCGTCTTGGCCTCACGATCGAAGAGTTTGGAGAACTTGCCCTGAAGTCGAAGACCCCTCCCCGGATTGCCGGAAGATGCAGTGTTTTTGCCAAGACAGATATGATCCATCTTCAGCAGATCGCCACACCGGATTACGATATTGTTGCAGGTCTCTGTTACGCGATGGCAAGGAATTTTAAGAGCAATGTTGGAAAGGGAAAGGACTTTGTAAAACCAATTCTCTTCCAGGGAGGAGTCGCTGCCAACCTCGGAATGAGAGAGGCGTTCAGGAATGTTCTGGAACTTACCGATGGAGAGTTCGTCATCCCAAAATATTTTGCCTCGATGGGAGCCATTGGGGCAATCCTGGTAACTCTTGAATCCAAAGAGAAAAAACCGGCAGAAGGACTATTCAGTTTAACGCCCTTGCGTCAATATCTTGAAGAGCATAAGGAAGAGTATACCCCCTTGAGACCTCTTTCTCTTTCTCCCCATCATCTGATCAAAATAGAGGAGCGGTCTTCTTCGCAGGCCACAGGGGAAGAAAAGAGAGAGGCCTATCTCGGGATCGATGTGGGCTCTATTAGCACCAACCTCGTGGTGATCGACCCGAATAAAAAGGTCCTCGCCAAGCAGTACCTGATGACGGCGGGCCGGCCTATTGAGGCCGTTCGAACAGGCCTGCAGGAAATCGGCGAGGAGATTGGTGACCAAGTCGAAATTGTGGGCGTCGGAACGACGGGTTCAGGCCGATACCTGACTGCCGATTTTGTCGGCGCTGATCTCGTACGAAACGAGATCACAGCGCAGGCTACCGCAGCCATCCACATCGACCCAAGCGTTGACACAATCTTTGAGATCGGTGGCCAGGATTCGAAGTATATCAGCATCGACCAGGGGGTTGTGATCGACTTTGAAATGAATAAAGTCTGTGCAGCAGGCACAGGCTCTTTCCTGGAGGAACAGGCAGAAAAGCTCGATATCTCGATCAAAGAGGAATTTGGGACCCTTGCCCTCTCTGCAGAAAGCCCGGTGAAGATGGGCGAGCGTTGCACAGTCTTCATCGAATCCGACCTGGTTCATCACCAGCAGAGAGGGGCACAGAAAGACGACCTGATCGCCGGGCTCAGTTACTCCATTGTCCAAAACTATTTGAACCGAGTCGTTGGAGACCGGCGCATCGGAAACCGGATCTTCTTTCAGGGAGGAACCGCCTTCAATAAAGGGGTGGTCGCTGCCTTTGAGAAGTATCTGAACAAAGAGATCATCGTCCCTGAAAATCATGATGTTACAGGAGCGATCGGTGTGGCTATCCTGGCCAAAGAGGAGCGAACGTGGGAAAGATCAAGCTTTAAAGGGTTCGATCTGAGCCACCGCCGCTATGAACACTCCTCCTTTGAATGCAAAGGCTGTCCCAACCTCTGCCTGATCCGGAAAGTGAGTGTGGAGGGAGAGAAACCCCTCTTTTATGGGAGTCGCTGCGAAAAATACGATGTGATCAAGCGAACCAAAGGGTCGACGATCCCAGATCTCTTTGAGGAGAGGGAGAAGATGCTCTTCGCTCCCTATCAGGGAGAGGATGCTCTTCCACCTGACGCTCCTGAGGTAGGTATCCCGAGGATTCTCTATTTTCACGAGATGTTTCCTTTCTGGAAGGCCTTTTTTACGGAATTAGGCTACCGGGTCATTCTCTCCGATGTCACAAACAAGGAGCTGATCCGAAACGGGGTGGAGAATGTGGTCGCCGAGACCTGTTTTCCGATTAAGGTGAGTCACGGCCACGTCCTCAACCTGCTCGAGAAAGGGATCAAGAGGCTCTTTCTGCCAAGCATCATCAATCTCAAACCGTCCCATCCAGAGATCCCAAACTGTCAAGCCTGTCCCTATGCCCAATCCTTACCCTATGCCATCCACTCCTCCATCGATTTCAAGGAGGCCGGGGTGGAGGTCCTTCAACCTGTCATGAATTTCGGCCTTGGCAGGGAAACGCTCGAGAAAGAGTTATTCCAATTCGGGAAACAGCTTCATCGGCGATCGAAAGATGTGAAAAAGGCCTTTGAGAAAGCAGAGCGATTTCAAGCCCTCTTCTATCAATCCCTGCTCCACCGGGGAAAAAAAGTTTTGGATCAAGTCGGGCCAGACGGAAAAGTGATGGTGATTGTCGGCAGGCCCTATAACTCCTGCGATTCAGGAGTCAATCTTGAGATACCGAAGAAATTGAGAGACCTCGGTGTCCTTTCCATTCCAATGGACTTCCTTCCTCTGGAATCAATCCCTCCTTCTGAAGAGATTCGGGAAATGTACTGGCGCTACGGCCAGAGGATCCTGGCAGCCGAAAAGATCATCAGAGAAGACCCCAGGCTTCATGCCGTCTATATCACCAATTTCGGCTGCGGTCCGGACTCTTTTATCAGCCATTTCTTCAGGGATCTCTCAAAAGGGGAGCCCTATCTCCAGCTCGAAATCGATGAGCACAGCGCCGACGCCGGAGCGATTACCCGCTGCGAGGCTTTCCTCGATAGCCTGAAGGGTGTGAAGGCCGAAAAACTTCTCCCGATTAAGAAAGAAAGGGCAAAGACAGACCGGACCAAAAAGATCTACATCCCCCATATGTGCGACCATTCTTATGCCGTTGCAGCAGCCTTTAAGGCCTGCGGTGTAGAGGCGGACGTCATCCCGGAATCGGATGAAGAGACCCTTTATTGGGGAAGAAAGCTTACCTCCGGGAAAGAATGTTATCCCTGCATTGTGACCACCGGGGATATGGTCAAGTTAGTGAAGGATCCGAAATTTGACCATGAGCGAGCGGCCTTTTTCATGCCCTCAGGGAATGGCCCGTGCCGGTTTGGACAATATCATCGCTTTCACCGCCTGGTCCTCGATGATCTCGGTTTCGAGCATGTGCCTATCTATTCGCCAAATCAGGACGAGACCCTTTACAGCGATCTCGGCATCATGGGTTCCCGTTTTACCCGCCTTGCGTGGCAGGGCATTGTTGCCGTTGATCTCTTGACGAAAAAACTTTTAGAGACCCGGCCTTATGAAACGGAAAAAGGCCGATCGGATCAGGTTTATCAGGAATCTCTTGAAAGAGTGTGCGCAGCCCTTCTCAATGGAAACAGCCTGGAGAAGGCCCTGCAAGAAAGCGTCGATCCTTTCAGGGAGATCGACGTGGGGGAGTTGGGCAGCAAGCCTCTCGTCGGCATTGTGGGGGAGATCTTTGTCCGTCTCAACCACTTCAGCAATGAAGAGGTCATTCGCAAGATCGAACAGTTTGGGGGAGAGGCATGGGTTGCGCCTCTAACGGAATGGATTCTCTATGTCAATATAATTTCTAAGGGGAGAAGCCTGCAGAAGAAATCCTTTTCGAACCTTCTAAAAGTTTTCCTCACCGATTATTATCAGAAGAAAGACGAGCACCGGCTCGAAAAATTATTCAAAGAGGCTCTCAGGCACTTCGGTGAACCAAAGACCAAGTCCCTCTTCAAAAAGGCCAAACCGTATATCGACTCGTCTTTCGAGGGAGAAGCGATTCTCTCCATTGGTAAGACGATTGACTTTGCGAATCGCGGAGTGAGCGGCATCGTTAACATCATGCCCTTCACCTGCATGCCAGGAACCATCGTCAGCACCCTCCTCAAACGATACCAGGAAGAACACAACAATATCCCTATCCTCAATATGGCCTATGATGGCCAGGAGCAAACCAACACATTAACCCGCCTCGAAGCCTTTATGTACCAGGCTAAAGAATTCCAGGATAGAAGGTCGAATCGAGAATAGGACACGTTTGCCTCCTTTTTTCAAGAACACGAATTGATTTCTTTTGGGGTTAACGTGT
>DATIGG010000492.1:0-5553 GCA_035454825.1 Thermodesulfobacteriota bacterium
CTCCTATTCCGTCACCTCTGCAATATGGCGATGCGCCTGCGGCTCCCCCCTTGACCTTCTATTTGAGCCTAAAATTTCGATCAAAAAGATTCTAAAGAGTGACGTCACGCTGTGGCGATATCGGGAGGCTATTCCGATCCATAGAGATCAGAATATCCTTTCCCTGGGAGAAGGGTTGACTTCCCTCGAGGAGCTGGAATTTGATGGTCACCGTGTCTTCTTAAAAATCGATTACCTCTCCCCAACAGGTTCTTATAAGGACCGGGGCGCAACGGTTCTGATCAGCAAAGTCAAGGAGATGGGGATAAAAAGAGTAGTGGAGGATTCCTCCGGAAATGCCGGCTCTGCCATTGCTGCATACTGTGCCAGGGGAGGAATTGAGTGTGAGATCTATGTCCCCGAGTCTACTTCCAGAGGGAAATTAGCCCAGATCGAAGCTTACGGAGCCCTTCTCAAGAGGGTGAGTGGGTCACGGGAGAAGACGGCTGAAGTTGCCATGGCGGCTGCATCCAACACCTATTATGCCAGCCATTGCTGGAACCCCTTCTTTTTCCATGGCACAAAGACCTTTGCCTATGAAATCTGGGAACAATTGAATTGGAAAGCGCCGGAGACCCTCGTTCTTCCGATCGGTCACGGGACCCTCTTCTTAGGCGCCTATATCGGGTTCAGAGAGTTAAAGGAATCCGGATTGATTAAAAGAGTCCCGAGATTGGTGGGTGTTCAGTCGGCTTTTTGTGCGCCTCTCTATCGCGCCTTTCAGGAGGGGAAAGAAGAAGTTCCCGTGATTGAGAAGAAGGAGACCCTTGCGGAGGGAATTGCCATTGCAACACCGGTGAGAGGGAAACAGATCCTGAGGGCAATCCAGGAGACAGGGGGGGAGATCCTGGCCGTCTCTGAAGAGGAGATTAAGATTACCCATAAACAGATGGGCCTGAGAGGTTACTTCATCGAGCCTACCTCTGCAGCGACGATTGCAGGATTGAAAAGATATTTAAGCAAAAAAGGACGGCGGGAGACTGTGGTTTCAACCTTAACAGGAATCGGCTTGAAATCAATTGGAAAAATGGTATAATATGATCTTGACAAGACTTCAATCAGTGGTTAAATAAAAAGTCACATTTTTTTCCTTTCAGTCCTGTCAAAAACAATTTGGAGAATGAAATTTTAGCAAGCTTTTAGGAGGGTAGATGTATGGGACGAGTCAATCGAGGTCGTATCATGATTTCCTTTTTTCTCATTGTGTGGTTAGGATGTTTCATCTTCCCATTCCAGGCCCTTGCGCAAAATGACAAGGAGAAGAAGGATCTCCGGCCTGAGCGGGGGATTGCGGTCTACACGGAATACTCCAGTGTGACCGTCCCCAGGGGGGAAGCTGTCAAAATGGACTTAACCCTGGAAAACAAGGGGCGGACCGATGAGACCATCGAAGTCAAATTAACCACGATTGCCAGGGGATGGAAGGCTACCCTGAAGGGAGGAAACTTTCTGGTTGCAGGGATGTTTGTACCCAATGGAAAGTCAAGGAACCTTGCCCTGGGTCTGGAGCCTGACAAATCGATTGGCCCTGGAACTTACGTCTTCCAGTTTGATGCCAAGACCGACGATGGGAAATTGACCTCGACCCATAAACTGACGGTCAACGTCCAGGAGCGGGTGGCGGGTGCTGACGATATACAGATCACAACTTCCTATCCGGTTTTGAGGGGTCAGACCGATGCCTCCTTTGAGTTCTCGATTGACGTGTTGAATAAGAGTGAGCTTGACCGGACCTTTAATATATCTGCCGTCGGACCGGAGAAATGGGAAATCAACTTCAAACCGGCCTATGAGCAAAAACAGATATCAAGCTTTCGCATCAAGGGAGGCCAGAGCCAGAGCGTGGCTGTCCAGGTGAATCCCCCCAAAGACGCTTTGGCGGGTGAATATCCCATCCTGGTCAGGGTCACTTCAGGTGAAAAGAAAGCCGAAGCCAAATTAACGGTGGCTTTGACCGGTATCTATAAGTTGGATGCAGGAACCCCGACAGGCATCCTCTCCCTGGAGGCAATGCCTGGAAAACCGGCCAACCTTTCCCTCTTTGTCAAAAATACGGGTTCGGCAATCAATCGAAATATCAGCTTCTCTTCTTTCAAACCTGAAAATTGGGAAGTTACATTCAAACCCGAAAAGATCGATGCCTTAGAGCCCAATGCCTTGAAGCAGATTGAGGTCACGGTTAAACCGGCCCAGCAGGCCCTGGTTGGAGATTATTCGGTAGGGGTCATGGTGGACGGAGAGAAAGCAAGTAAAACCATTGAGTTCCGGGTGACCGTCAAGGCCTCCACGGCCTGGGGCTGGATCGGGATTGGCCTCATTATATTCGTGATCGCCGGATTGAGCGCTCTATTCATCTGGTTGGGGAGACGCTAAAGTGGAGAAACAGGTCATCATTGAAACCGAAGGACTGACCAAACGATACGGTTCTCAGACAGCCGTCGATAATCTGAACCTTTCCATTGACGAAGGGGAAGTGTTTGGTTTCCTGGGGCCTAATGGAGCTGGAAAGACAACCACCATACTCATGTTCTTAGGGCTCACGGAACCGACTTCCGGCAAAGTGAAGGTTATTGGATTTGATCCGACACGGGACCCCTTCCATGTGAAAGAGAAAGTGGGATATTTACCCGAAAATGTCGGGTTTTATGATGATATGGATGCCAGGCAAAATCTCCGGTATATTGCGAGGTTAAACCGCATACCGGATAAGGTTTCTGATACCCGAATCGATGAGACCCTCAATTTAGTTGGCCTTCTGGATGAGGCGAAGAAGAAAGTCGGGACGTATTCGAAAGGGATGAGACAGCGCCTGGGGATTGCAGAGGTTTTGATCAAAGAACCAAAGCTCATCTTCCTTGACGAACCCACAATCGGCCTTGACCCGGACGGAACGAATCGGATGCTCGATCTCATTCACTCCCTGAGCCGGGATCGAAAGATGACCGTTTTCCTGTCCTCCCATCTCCTCGATCAGGTCCAGCAGATATGTGATCGGGTCGGGATCATGATTAAAGGAAAACTTGTGGCCATCGGCCCTATCGGAGAATTGGCCAAGAAAAAGCTGGGGTTGGATGACAAAGAAGATTATACGCTGGAAGAGATTTACATGAAGTATTTTAAGGAGGCCTAAGTTGCAAGGGATGTTGACCATCTTTCGAAAAGAGTTAGAGGACCATTTTAGCAGCACCCGGTTCCTTCTGATTTCGACATTAATCGTGATGGTGGGGGTGATCATTGCCTCCATGGTCGGTATGGGCATTCAAGAAGAAACGAAAGGCATGGCCAAACCGACACTCCTCTTCCTCTTGCTCTTTACGGCCACCGGAAAACTCTTTTCCTTTGTTCAATTCATCGGTTTTTTCGGTCCCCTCATCGGGATCTTCCTGGGGTTTGATTCCATCAATCGGGAACGGGTTTCAAGGACCCTGAGCAAACTCGTTTCTCAACCCATCTACCGGGATTCCGTGATCAACGCAAAGTTTCTCGCGGGGGTGACCATCATTGCGATTGTATTGGTGGGTATCGTTCTTCTCATTTCAGGCCTTGGTATCTGGCTCATCGGGGTCGTGCCCGGCCCGGAGGAAATCTGGCGCCTTGCCATCTACGTTGTCATCAGTCTTCTCTACATCTCGTTCTGGTTAGGAATCTCGATTCTCTTCTCAGTCATCTTTCGGAGTACGGCTACGTCAGCCTTAGCCTCCCTGGCGATTTGGATCTTTTTCTCTTTCTTTTTGAGTCTCGGGGCTGGTTTCATGGCGGACGCTGTTGCTCCGATCAGCCAGAGCGGGGGGAACGTCGATCCCAATGTGATCATCAGACATGAGCAGGTCCAGAGAACCGTTTCTCTCGTTTCACCAATGACTCTTTACAGTGATGCAACAAATATCATCCTTGACCCGACTCGAAAGACCACCCGGTCCTTGATTTTAATGGGGCCTTTAGAAAGGCTTTCCTTATCGCGCTTTCAAAGCCCGCTTCCCCTGTTGCAGAGCATCATCATCGTGATCCCCCATCTGATCTCGATAGTGGCGATTACGTTTCTCACCTTTGGCATCTGTTATCTCGTCTTTATGCGCCAGGAGATCAGGACTGTCTAAACGTCTAAGGATAGGGTGATACGGAGATAGGGGGATGGGGTGACCCTTCCATATTCTTGTCTCCTCACCTCCTATTCTATCGAGTTTTTCTCGGGATCACCCCATCATTACTTACTCCTTGATATGTCCGTTCAAAAGCGAGAGATCTTTGGCTGGGCGATGTACGATTTTGCCAATTCCGCCTTTGCCACGACCATCCTTGCCGTCATCTTCAATCAATATTTCGCGTCCGTAGTCGCAGGAGGAGAAAAAGGAGTAAAGGTTCTCGGGTTTCATCTCCATGGCGCTTCTTTCTTCACATTTGCCTTGGCTGCCAGCATGGTCCTCTCAGCCGTCTTATCTCCTTTCCTGGGCGCAGTGGCCGATGCCTCAGGGACAAAAAAAAGATTTATGATGGTTTTTTGTTATACGGCTATTCTCTGCACCGGTCTTCTTTATTTTGTGCAGGCAGGGGACTACTGGGTGGGGGCGATCTTTTTTATGGTCGCCAATATAGGCTTTGCCGAGGGAAACGTCTTCTATAATGCGTTCCTCCCTGAGATCTCAAATCAACAGAATATCGGCAGGATATCAGGCTTCGGGTGGGCGTCGGGGTATATCGGAGGAGGGGTACTTCTGGCCATCAACTTAATGATGCTGAAATATCCTGAGTGGATCGGGTTTCCGAAGGGGTATTTCACGGTTCAAGACTGTTTTCTCTCCGTCGCCGTCTGGTGGCTGATCTTTTCCATTCCCACGTTCCTTTTTTTAAGAGAGAGGGCGCAGAGAATCAAGCGGTCTGGCGAAGTCCATTACATTCGAGCAGGATATCGACGGCTGCAACACACGTTTCAGCGAATCAGGTCCTTTCGGGAGTTGACAAAGTTTCTGATTGCCTTTCTGATATACAATGACGGGATCGAGACCGTCATTGTCATGGCGTCGATTTTCGGTGCCGAGGTGCTGGGGATGGAGACGAGTGAGATCATCCTTTTCTTTTTGATGATTCAGGGGATCGCATTTTTGGGGTCTTTGATCTTCGGGCTTCTGGCAGACGCCATCGGGAACAAGAGGACAGTGATGATTACGCTGGGCATCTGGTCCTTGATCGTCCTCTGGGCCTATGCGTTAGGGATTGTCTGGGATCCGAAAACAGAATACTGGATCCTGGGGGTCGTCGCTGCTCTGGTCCTGGGCGGGAGCCAGGCTGCTTCCCGTTCTCTTCAAGGGATCTTTACACCGGATGCCAATAGTGCCGAGTTCTTTGCTTTCTTTGGAGTCTCGGGAAAGTTCGCCTCCATCTTTGGGCCCCTGATCTACGGGATCTTGATCACCCTTACAGGAAGCGTTCGGTCCGGCATCCTTTCAATTCTTATCTTCTTCATCATCGGGCTGTTCATCCTCTGGACCGTAGATGAAAAGAAAGGAATGGAGGAAA
>DATIGG010000493.1:0-8674 GCA_035454825.1 Thermodesulfobacteriota bacterium
CGAGGAAATTTTCTGGACAAAGAAAAGGTTGAGGGTTGTAAAGGGTGAAAGATTGATCACAGACGGTACGAATTTCACGAGAACTCGGTGTGCTAATATGTTGTCTGAAGTGCCGCAGGGGAAGACCTCACCGGATGAACCAACGGCTGAGGTTTTCGATGCACCGTTGAATCCTCCGTCGGAATCCACACCCTTCGAGCCACCTGTTGTCATTGCGGAATTGCTGAATCCCCCATCGGAACCCATCCTCTTCACCCCGTCTGTTGTCATTGGAGAACCAATAGATCCTCCGTCAGAATCCATACTCTTTGCGCCACCTGTTGTCATTGAACAACCACCGTATCCTCCGTCGGAACCCATACCCTTCAAGCCGCCTGTTATCATTGGAGGACCAATAGATCCTTTATATCCTCCATCAGAACCCACCCCGGTCAGACCGCCTGTTGTTATTGAAGAACCAGTCAATCCCGTTCCGAATCCTGTTCCCGAACCCGCCACCATGCTCCTCTTGGGTTCAGGGTTGATCGGCCTGGCAATATATGGGCGGAAACAGTTCTTTAAGAAGTAGATCAGTGTTCAGTTTCAAAAGATAAAAGGCAGGGGCAACACGGCTCTGCCCTTTTTGTTTATTTCCTTCGGCGATCACTAACTCAGATCATCTCGCCATTGGAAATAAGGAGTTGAAGTTACCAAGTCGCATATTCATCTGACGATATCACCTTCTGTACTTTTCAACCGATCAAAGTGATCTTATCTTGTATTCCCTTAGTACGGTCGTGGACCTATGAAGCGGCACCTTTGAGCGATGAACCATGGAGTAGATGCCCTTAAAACGGTCCCTTCAGCAACACCCCTTGATTAACCTGTCTCCAGTAATCCGCTTCTCAAGATCTCGAAGGGGAGACTACCCCGGTCCAATCGAACCTGGGGCCGAGGGATTGCCTTATCTTTCTGAATCTGCCATCAGAAGGATTGACTTTGCAAAGAGATTGATGCTAATATTTTTAATCATTTAGGAGATCAAAGGAACTTATGCTGGAAGCTAAGTATATCCGGGAACATCTCAATGAAGTCCGGGAAAGGATTGCGTTGAGAGGGGGCACCGTCGATTTCGAGAAATTTGTCGCCATCGATGGCGAACGGAGAAAAGCCATTCAGGAATGGGAGCGGCTGAGGGCCCTTCAAAAGAAGGTTTCGGATGAAGTCAGCCAGAAAAAGAGGAAAGGGGAAGACACTTCCGATTTAATCACGGAGATGAAGAAGGTCTCCCAGGAATTAAAGGCTTTGGATGGGGTCGTCGAGGAGAAGGAAAGGGTTTTGCAAGAGTTTCTCCTCGTTGTCCCAAATATTCCTCATCCTTCGGTTCCGATTGGCAAGGAATCTTCAGAGAATGTTGAAGTTCGACGGTGGGGAGAGATTCGATCCTTCGATTTTGAGCCAAAACCCCATTGGGACATTGGAGAAGAACTGGGGATTCTCGATTTTAGGGCCGGGGCAAAGATCGCAGGCGCTCGATTTACCCTCTACTGGGACCTTGGGGCAAAGCTCGAAAGGGCGTTGATCAACTTTATGCTGGATCTTCATACCCGGGAGCATGGGTACCGGGAAGTGCTTCCTCCGTTTATAGTTAACCGGGTAACGATGACCGGGACAGGACAGTTGCCGAAATTCGAGGAAGAGCTCTTTAAGGTCGAAGGAGCCGATTATTTTCTCATCCCAACGGCTGAAGTTCCTGTGACAAATATCCATCAGGACGAGGTGCTGGAGGAGGAGGCCCTTCCCCTTTACTATACGGCCTATACCCCTTGCTTCAGGAAGGAGGCTGGCTCTTATGGAAAGGATACTCGGGGATTGATCCGGCAGCATCAGTTTAACAAGGTAGAACTGGTCAAGTTTTCGAAACCCGAGACCTCTTACGAGGAACTGGAGAAACTCCTCGATAATGCTGAAGAGGTTTTACGAAGGTTACAGCTTCCCTACCGGGTTGTTAATCTCTGCGCAGGGGACTTGGGATTTTCGGCAGCCAAAACCTATGACATCGAGGTCTGGCTTCCCGGGCAAAGCACGTTTAAAGAGATCTCTTCGTGCAGTAATTTCGAGGATTTTCAGGCCCGCAGAGCGAAGATTCGATATCGACTTTCAGGGAAATCGAAGACAGAATATGTCCATACGCTCAATGGGTCTGGCCTGGCTGTTGGAAGGACATTGGTAGCCATCCTCGAGAATTATCAACAAGCCGATGGCAGCGTGATCATTCCAGAGGTTCTTCGACATTATATGTTTGGAGTTGAAAAGATCGAGAAGAACAAATAAAACGCTAAGTTGAGAGTTCGGAGTTAGGAGTTCGGAGACCTAACTATCTACAGTGTCATTAATCGCAATAATGCATGTCATTCCCGCGAAAGCGGGAATCCAGGAGAACACTGGGTTCCTGGTCAAGCCCGGAATGACAACCTACATAAGACTTATGTCGCCATGCATAGATAGGACTTAAGGAAGTTACTCCGAACTCCGAACTAAGAACTCTCCACTGAATTTAAGACGGAGGGATGGCCGAGTGGCTTAAGGCGGCGGTCTTGAAAACCGCTTCCCGTAAATCCGGGACGTGGGTTCGAATCCTACTCCCTCCGCCATAAAATTTGCAGGGCAAATTTTACCCATAACGATTAACTCTTAACTAAAATCACGGAGAGATGCCCGAGAGGCCGAAGGGGCTCGCCTGCTAAGCGAGTATCCCCCTTAAAAGGGGATCGAGGGTTCGAATCCCTCTCTCTCCGCCATGTACCGCGTAGGGTACATGGCTGGCCATGCATCCTACATGGTACATGGCAAGCCCTGAACTCCACGTAGTTCAGGGCGCCAATATTGTTATGTATTACGTTTACGTTTTGAGAAGCCAGGTTGACGGTAATCTGTATATTGGGTATACAACGAATGTTGGAAAGAGGTTACAGCAGCATCAAGATGGTCAGGTAATGTCAACGAACCCGCGCAGACCCTTCGAATTGATTTTCTATGAAGGTTATAAAAGCATGGAAGATGCGAAACGGAGAGAAACATATTTCAAAACTTCGAAAGGTAAGTCTTCTTTGCGCATGATGCTTCAAGATTCGCTGAAATAATTTCTTTGAGGCACGCCAAGGCTTCGGATGGCTGGGGATATCCTATGAAGCAGTCTTTGAAATATGGTGTGGCATTCGCTGTGCTTGTGGTCATGCTTTTTTCTATCGGAGTTGAATTAGCTTTTGCGCAAAAATATGTCACTTTTACAGGGACAGTGGTGAGCATTCACAAGAAATCCCTTTCCGTTAAAGATAGCAAGGGGACGACCATGAATTTTGTGATGGGAAGCAAAACGAGCTTTGATCCAGGTCGGATGCCCGACGTGGGTGAGCGCGTAGATGTGAACTATTATTTGAAGAGAGGAAATAGCGTAGCCCATCAGGTGAAAATTAAGCTTGTACAATAAGCGATAAATTGAAGCGCCCATAGCTCAGTTGGATAGAGCGTCGGACTACGAATCCGCAGGTCGCCCGTTCAAGTCGGGCTGGGCGCGCCAGTAATATCAAAGGGTTAGCCATTACGGTTAGCCCCTTTTTTGTTAGATTGTGCTAAATTTGTGCTAATTTTATCCAAAGCTTCTATCCCAGATCGCAGACTTTCCGGATAATGGTGGGCATATCTCTTTACCATCGATATTTCTTTCCACCTTCCAAGTTTTTGGACCGCGTAAACATCGACCCCTTCCTGGACAAGCCGGGTGGCAAAGGTATGCCGGAGATCGTTGAGCGATGACATGTGAACTCAACAACTTGGAGCCTGCCTAAATTAGAATCCGGGCAGAGGCATAATTTGGGTGATGTTTGTGAATGTTTTATGACCCAAACAGAGAGAGGCTCTTTACCCATGCAGCTTGAGGCGGTTTGGAGCCTGCTCCTGTAAGCCGACTCCGAGGGGCCCACCCTCATCTCTTGTGCAGCTTCGTGGCGCACGTACACCTGCAAACCTTGTGCTGAGGCCAATTGCAAACGGCAACAATTACGACATGTAAGCGTTTCTGATGAGGCGCTTCATGCCAGAGGTTCGCGCCGGCAGACTCGTTCCTTGTAACGAGTCGCCCCTGCCGCGGAATTTGCTCATTTTGTTGAGTCAGCCCTCTACGGTCGCTGCAGTTGTATTATCATCGAAGGCAGAACCTTCGACTAGTCTGGCCCTCTTTGTGTGCCCGGCTTGATGTAATCGCGTATACTGATCACCAACTGGTCGCCCAGCGGGATCAAATCTTAGGATTATTGATTGAAATCACGTATCCCAGGTAAGATCGAAATTTTTCCAGTAATCCCCCTTTATTTTTTTGAGGAAAGCATCTCATCTATCGTAGCTTTGAAATTGGCGTAAGGCATCGCTCCTGTTATTTTCTTCGTCGTCTTCACCTTGCCATCTGATTCAATAAAACCCAGAAGAAACCCGGGCGTGCCGGTTATTCCTGCCTTCTGTCCTTCGGCCATGGCAGCCTTGATTTGAGCCGCATGCTTTGCGCTGTCGAGGCACTCCTTGAACTGAACCACATCCAGTTCAAGAGCCTCGGCATGCTTTGTTAGAGCTTCAGGGCTTAGCGCATTCTGATTCGCAAAGAGGCGGTTATGCATCTCCCAGAACTTGCCCTGGTCTCCTGCGCACAGGGCGGCCTCTGAAGCCTTCATCGCCTGACTGTGCATCGGTAAAGGGAAATCCATAAATACATACTTCATTTTTCCGGTGTCAATATAATCTTTTTCTATCTGCGGCATCGTCTCACGGACGAATCTTGCGCAGAAGGGTCACTGATACTCGGAAAAGTCAATCATCACAAGCTTTGCGTCCTTGTCCCCTTTGACGTGGCCGGCGTCAATGCTCACAACAGCCTCCTTGAATGGGGGAGGGGCTTGAGGCTGTGCCTGGCGTGTGCGAAGGAGGTTCTTGATTTCCTGAAGGTCCTTCTGAATGGCTGTCTGGCTTTCCTTGAGTGCCTTAATCTCTTCTCTAAGAGACTTCAGTTCTTCAGCGGTTTGTCCAAAGCCATGGTTAGTAAAAAAAAGTGTCAGAATGACAATAACTGCCATGGCTACCAATCTTTTCATTATTGTTGCTCCTTTCCTGAATTTGATAGATTTAATCGATAACACTGTCTCATACTACAGTCAAGCGACTTGTTTGTATCAGCAGGCATGGCCGATTTTATTTCCCTCTCCGAAGGGTCTCGATATGAAAGATGGACCAACGCTAAGTGTTCGTCCCGTTGATTACCATTTGGAACGTTGCATTGTGGCGAGATTTCGGAAAATGCTGAGTACGGGAGGGAATGTTGCACCATTGACCCCTGTTTGCCCAAAAAATAGGCAAGCAGACCCGCAGAAATACCCGAAGCATAAAGTCAGGATCTCAAGGGCCATGGATAGCCTTGCTAAGGAATCAGTCCTGTCCATCTCCAATAGGGGAAGGATGCAACAACGGCTGCCATTACGATCAAGACGTGAAAGAGGGCAAGCGCCAGAGTTTGATCATGGCTGAACAATTTTCCCTCGGTATTTTGGATGAGGTTTAGATACATCATATTTTGATGTGGCAAGACCCAAGGATTAAGCGATGCGAGTACGACGAGGCCGATAACGAGAGGATGAATTCCGAGTTGAGACGTAAAAGGTATCAAAGACAGCATGCTGACCAGCAGACCCGGGACAAGGGGCAAAACAAAGCGAAGCAGAGTCACAGCCAGCGTTACGGCAAGAAGGAATACGAGTTTAACCTCCGCAAGGAACTCTAGACACGGCCTGGCACCAGTGCAGATAATTTCAAACAGACCACTTTCGGAGATGATATTTCCGAACCCTACGATAGAGCCAAACGAGACCAGGAAGATCCAATCGATGTCTGTTCTTGCCGCTTTTTCATCCAACACGGAAGTCACAAAGAGAATTAAGAAGCTTAGCACGGCCACCCAGGCTCCATCAATGTGATGCCACGGTTGGGTGAGAAAAGCTGTAATGAAAATAACTACTGTGACAACCGAGATCTTCTCCGGGACTGACAGTGGTCCGAGAGTTCGGAGCTGGGTCTGGATCACCAATGGATTCAACGTTGTTTTTTCTCTGGGGCGAAAGAATGTGATAATCGCCAAATAGGAGAATAAGAAGAAAGAGATCCCGAGGGGAAGGGCAGCCCCAAACCAATTCCCCCATGTCAGTGATGAATTTATCTGAGGCGGCAATAGTCCCAAAATAAGAAAACATTCGGGTGCTCCGTTCATAAACATCAATGACATGAGCCCAAAACCCAATAGAGATACCATGGCCATTCCAACAGCTCCTGGCTCTCTCTTTTTAAATCCGAGAATCTCGCTGAGTGTCATTACCAGGGGGCTTACGAGATTTATTCTTCCGACCGGGGAGGGAATAACAGGCGTGAGTAAAAGCCCTGAAAAAGCCAGACCGAAGGTCTGGCCAATATAATGGGGTGGAAAGCGCTTGGCAACTATCAACACCAGGCGATACAATAGACCCGTTCTTGAAATAGCCGCAGAAATCGCAAACACCCCCAGCACCAGAAACCAGGAGGAGCTTGCAAAGCCTGATAATGCTACTTTCGCTGTGGCGACTCCCAATAAAACACTGAAAATCGGCAAGGCAATGGCGACGGCGTGATACGAAATAATATTCATACTCCAGATGATGGTGGCGGTGAGAAGTAGTTCAATAACAACGATCTGCGAATAATTCATACCAACCATTTTTAATCCTTGGGCAGAGAGTATGCATACTATTCCGATCGGGACGAAGCGCAGCAGTCCTTTTCGTCTCGAAGCCAAATCCGCAAACATGCTTAGCCCGTTCCTCGCCAGAGGGAGGTCCTCGCCTTTAGCTGGAAAGCGTTGGCGCTTTGGATCACCCACCAGTTCTCTACGTCCACTGACTACGGCATCGGTTTGGAGAAGTCTATTGGCTAGTAGCCCTGCAAAATTCACCCCCAAGCAGTGGTGTTCCTTGATCAATTCATCGAAACGGTCCTTGCAGAGCTTCAGAAGGACTAAATCGGTCATCGCCTGAGCGTCCGCAGATCGCGGTTCTCTTGTAAGCAATGCCATTTCCCCGAAACAACTCATCGGTCCCAAGCAGGCGATCTCCTGGTATTGTCCTCCTTTTGGATCCATAACACCCCTGTCCAGGAAAACTCTGACGATTCCATCGATAATGATATATAAACAGTCACCGGTATCCCCTTGTCTAAATATGATTTGTCCGGACTTGATCTTCAACCTTTCGAAGTGGGGTATTAGCTTCGCCAGACTTATTCTGTCTAACCCTGACAGAATTGGAATCTCAGTAAAATGTATATCCTTCATAGGTGACTCTTTCTTCGAATCCTACATGAAAGAACCTTGACCTCATTCTGTTATGATCGCAGGCGATGATATACTATCTATTCCGTCATTTGAGATCTCGCTCGCACAAGGCTCACCTCATTGGGTCACTTTCTTTGAATATACCAATATCAGAATGTGTTGGATTCGTCAAACAAATAATCTGATCAGGGTTAAGTTACAAAGGAGGTACCCGAATCATGGATACTGGTTGAAGTGTTGCATCAGGGCTCCTCTTTGAATAAACCTAAATATAACTTGACTTTACTATAAGTTTAATCTATTATTAACTAAGCAGGGAATCTGGTGGGCAATGGAAGAGATTTTCAAGAGGATTGTCATTGACGAGATCAATAAGTTCATCGAGAGCGATGACGTTATTGTTCTCCACGGGGCGCGCCAGGTAGGAAAGACCTGCATCCTCCGTTACCTTCAAGGTCGGCTAAAAGAACAGGCCAAGACAACCTATTTCATTGACCTCGAAGATTCCCGTTATGTAAGAATTCTTGATGCAGGAGTTGACGCCTTTTTAAAACACCTTGAAGAAGAAGGGGTCACCTCCCCGAGTCACAACGGGAAATGTTTTGTTCTGGTCGATGAAATCCAGTACCTTGCAGATCCATCCTCTTTCTTGAAGTTGGTGGCGGACCACCATAAGCATATAAAGCTTATCGTTTCAGGTTCATCAAGTTTTGCCATCAAAACGAAATTCAAAGACGCGCTTGTTGGTAGAACGGTAAATTTTGAGATTTTCACTCTCTCGTTCAGAGAATCCCTTCTTTTCAACCAGGTTCATTTCGAGGAGGGCAAGGTCTATACTGGAAAGAAAACGGATGAACTCAGGGCTAAGTTCAAAGAGTACATCCTTTATGGGGGTTATCCCAGGATCGTCCTGACACCTGAGGTGGATAAGAAGGAGAAATATTTGCAGCAAATCATAGACACCTATGTAAAAAAAGATATCAGGGACCTCGCCAGCGTAAAAGACATCGATAAGTTCAATAAACTGCTTGAAGCCCTTGCCAGCCAGAGTGGCCAGTTACTCAATATGACCGAGTTGTCCAACACCACCCGGATTGCGATTCAGACGATAGAGAGATATCTCTTTATTCTGGAAAATACCTATATCCTGAGGTTAGTAAGACCTTTCAGCAGGAACATCCGTTCGGAACTCTTCAAGCTACCCAAGATATACTTCTACGATTCAGGACTCATGCAGATGCTCTGGTTAAAAGGTTTACAAAGAGAAATCATCGGCCAGGCCTTTGAAACCGGTGT
>DATIGG010000494.1:0-9652 GCA_035454825.1 Thermodesulfobacteriota bacterium
GGACCATCAGGCTGTTTATACTGTCCCAGGAGGAAGAGCGATCAAGAGTCCAGATTATCCAATCCCAATTCTCGGAGACCTGAGGGTGATACCGGCCAAAGATTATTACCGTTATCCGCCCTTTACACCCATCGCTGCAACAAAATAGGACCTTCGGTTGATGGAGGTTAGAGGCTGGAGGCTGGAGGCCTGAATAATCCTTACTTTTTTGCCTCCCACTTCCGTCCTCTATCCTCTAACGGTGTTAGGATGCTTGAAAAGTTACTTTTTCAAGGCCTGATTGGTATAAGTTTCTCAATGTACCTCTGGCTCCTATCTGCTGGACTAACCCTCGTCTTTGGAGTTCTCGGTGTGTTAAATTTCGCCCAAGGTAGCCTCTTTATGCTCGGTGCTTACGCCACATTTACATTCTATGGAACGCTCGGCCTAAATTTCTGGCTTTCAATTGGGCTCAGCCTCATCAGTGTCGGTATCGTTGGAGCTATCCTCGAGCGATTTTTTCTCCGTCGTATCTATGAGATCGACCTTCCCTATCAACTGATTCTGACCTTCGGGTTCATTCTAATCTTTGATGATTTAGTAAGGATGTTCTGGGGAGGGGTAGCCATGATCCCTCCAATGCCCCGTTTTCTTGAAGGAAATCTATCTGTTTTGGGCAGGCCGTTCCCCTTCTACAACCTATTCATCATCTTTGCTGGATTGACCGTAGCTATTATCCTTTGGCTCACGCTGGAGAAGACCTGGTGGGGAAGGATGATCCGGGCTTCTGCATCAGACCGTGAGATGGCCAACGCTATTGGGATCAACATTCCCATGCTTTTCACCACCGTGTTTGTGTTTGCAGCTATGCTGACTGCCCTGGGAGGATCTCTGGGAACTCCTGTTCGTGTGGTGGCACCCGGAATCGGGACGGCCATGATTATTCAAGCCTTCGTGATCACGGTCATCGGGGGATTGGGGAATTTGAAAGGCGCCTTTGTAGGGGCTTTGATCGTTGGCATCCTGACTTCTTTTGGGATTTTGCTCTTTCCTGTCTTTGAGCTCTTTATCATCTTTGTCGTCATGGCCATTGTATTGATGGTGAAACCGGAAGGACTTTTCGGGAAATAATCATTGCAAAATGATCAATGACCCATACTCAATTTTCAGATCTTAAAACCATTGATCATTGGTAATTGATAAAGGGTCATTGCAAAATGAAATAGGCGTTATGAGACTTAGAACGTTTCTCCTCGCCGCATTGATTCTATTCCTCCTTTTTCTTCCCACATTTTCGGGAAAGTATATCCTCTACATGACCATCCATATCCTTCTTCTTTCGGTTTTTGCTCTCGGTTTCAATCTCCTCCTGGGTTATACTGGACTCCTTTCCTTCGGCCAGGCAGGATTTTTTGCAGTGGGAGCATATGCTTCTGCGAAGGTTCTCCTTGTCTTCCCGTCCCTTCTGGCAGGTGTCGGTGCGGGTATCATCTCCGGTGGAATCGCGGCTCTCATCCTCGGTTATCTCTGCGTCCGGCATAGCCGAATCTACTTCTCCATGCTGACCCTCTGCTTTGGAATGATGATTTACTCCTTGGCATGGAAATGGAGGGATGTGACGGGGGGAGACGATGGGCTGGTGGGCATTCCGAGGGCGCCCTTTGGAATTCCCGGTCTTTTCAACATCGACATGAGTTCGATGGGAAACTATTACTACTTCGTCCTCATCATTGCCTTGATCGCTATTTTTATTCTCCATCGCATTGTGAACTCACCCTTTGGCCTTACCTTAAAGGGCATACGCGACAGTGAAAACCGTGTAGCCTTTGCAGGGATTTCGATCAGAAACTATCGACTCCTCGCTTTCACGATTGGCGGTTTGTATGCAGGTATGGCTGGTTCGCTCCTGCCACCTCTGGAGAATACGGTCACTCCTCCCATTGCCCACTGGACCCAATCGGCAGAGCCTGTGATGGTCACCCTTCTGGGTGGCATCCACACCTTTTCCGGCCCTATTGTTGGATCGATTCTTTTCTATCTCATCAAGGATATCATCGTCAGGTTTACTCAGTACTGGCTGATCTGGTTTGGCTCCATTGTCATTTTCCTGGTTCTCGTCTTTCCTGGAGGGATCGTCGTCTTCTTCAGTGAGCGGATCTGGCCCCTGTTTAAAAGCGCAGGTGGAAAGTGACAATGTCGGGAAGAACGAACCGCAACTGAGACTGACCCCTGGCACGGACACATATCCGGGTTGACGGAATGGCAGAACTCCTCCGAACCGAGAAACTCAGAAAATATTTCGGTGTGGTCAGTGCCGCAGACGAGATCAACCTCCAGATTGATGAAGGAGTGCTGACTTCGATCATTGGACCCAATGGGGCGGGGAAGACCACCCTCATCAATCTCCTCACCGGAAATATTCTTCCTGATTCGGGCAAGGTCTTCTTTTGCGATGAAGACATTACCCATCTTCCCATCCATAAAAGGGTGAAGAAGGGAATGGGTCGCTCCTTTCAAATCATGAACATTTTTCCCAAACTCTCGGTCTTTGAAAACTTTCAGATCCCAGTCTTCTCGTTGTTGAATCGGAGTCTCAGTTTCTATAGACCGATCCGTTCCCATGCGGATGTGAATGAACGGGTTGAGAAATTGCTGATTGAACTTGGCATGGCGGGCAAAAAAGACCTTCCTTCGGGAACCTTGTCCCATGGGGATCAACGCTTGCTCGAAATCGGATTGGCCATGGCTTCCGAACCCAAACTTCTCTTCCTCGATGAACCCACAGCAGGGATGAACCCCATAGAACGGGTCCGGGTCTTAGAAAATATACGAAGATTGTCTCGTGAAAAACAATCAACCTTCGTCATCGTCGAACACGATATGGACATCGTCTTCTCCCTTTCCGACCGAATTATTGTTCTTCATCGAGGCCAAATTCTTGCCGATGGAAAGCCTGAAGAGATTAAACAGAATGAAGATGTGAAAAAGGTTTATTTGGGCGAAGAAATCCTGTGGGAATAAGTATGGTTCCTGAACCGGCTCACATGATTCTTGAAGTCGATCGGATCGATACCTTTTATGGTCAGAGCCATGTGCTTCAAGGAATCTCATTATCCATTCGTCAAGGGGAAGTCGTTTCTCTTTTGGGAAGAAATGGAGTGGGTAAGACGACCACACTTCGTTCCATCATGGGTCTCACCCCTCCCCGTTCAGGAAAGATTCTTCTCCACGATGTCGATATTATAGGCAAACCTCCTTTTAAGATTTCTCAGATGGGAATTGGCTATGTGCCAGATGATAGAAGGATTTTTCCTGACCTCACACTCTATGAAAATCTTGAGTTGGCTCGTCGTTTATCCAAAAAAACAAAAGTTTCCTGGACTTTTGAAAAGGTTTATCATCTCTTCCCTGTCTTTATTGATTTGAAAGAACGAAAGGGAACCCAATTGAGCGGAGGAGAACAGAAGATGTTGGCAATCGGACGAGCCTTGATGAAAAATCCAGATCTTCTTCTCCTCGACGAACCTTCTGAAGGCCTGGCCCCCCTCATCGTTCAAAATCTGACTGAAATCATCGCGCTGATTCGAAGTGAAGGGGTTACTATTCTTCTGGCAGACCAGAATCTCAAATTTTGTCGTAAGACTTCCGATCGCGGCTACATCTTGGAAAGAGGAATGATCCAGTATCAGGGAGGCATGGAAGAGATCTGGAAGAATGAAGAAATCGTCAAGAAATACCTTGTGGTTTAACCGTAGCGGTTGGCGAACGTTCTGATTTGGGAAAAGGGAGGATCCATGAGGACGAGAAAATATTTCGAACCCGAGATCGAGACGATGAGCCGAGAAAAACTGGAGGCTCTTCAGCTTCGTCGGCTTAAGCTCCAACTAAAAAGATGCTATGAGAATTCTGAATTTTATAGCGGAAAGTTTGCTCAGGCGGGCATCCAACCCAAGGATATTCGATCGCTCTCGGATGTGGTCCATCTTCCTTTTGTGACGAAGAGCGAGCTACGGGATGAGCAACAGGATTATCCCCCTTTAGGGAGATATCCTGTCGCTCCTTCTCAGAATTGGGCTGAGCTTCATCCCTCCTCTGGGACGACAGGAGCGCCGGTCAATAATCTATGGTCCTTCAAAGATGTTCAGCATATTTCTCGTTGGACAGCTCGGACGATGTGGACCTTTGGCGTCCGCCCGGGTGATATCATCCAAAACGCGTTTAGCTACGGGCTGTGGGTTGCGGGAATGTCATCCCATTACGCTGCGAGAGAATTGAAATGTTTTGTGATTCCCATCGGGGCTTCCATGACGGAGCGACAGATCGATTATCTGATCAACCCCGGTTCAACGGTGATCCTGAGTACCCCCTCCTACGCATTGCACATTGCCGAACGCTTGAGGGAAAGGAGGGTTTCCCCGGAGCAGATTCCCTTGCGAATTGGATGCTTTGGAGGAGAAGGAGGGGCAGAGGTTCATGCCACCCGGGAAAAGATTGAGAAGGGATTAGGAATCGAGGCCTTCGATTATTATGGTTTGGCCGAAATCGGTCCGACCATCGCCTCTGAATGTCCGGAGAAGGCGGGTCTTCATTGGGTCGAGGATCACGTTTTGCTTGAAATTATCCACCCGGAGACCAAGAAGCCTTGTGAACCTGGAGAGGTGGGAGTTCTTGTCATGACTCATTTGACCAAGGAAGCCACTCCGATGATTCGCTACTGGACGAATGATCTGGCTAAGATCGATAAGAGGAGATGTCAGTGTGGCCGGACTCATGCCCGTTCACCCGGAGGGATTCTTGGAAGGGCGGACGACATGATCATCTACAAGGGTGCCAAGTTTTATCCAGTTCAGGTGGAGAAAGTGGTCAGGTCCTGTTGCGAACTATCGGACGAATTCTGCATCGAGATCACGACGGAGCCAAACACAGGGGTCGATGTTTGCACGATCGTCGTCGAATGCCTCAAAGAGGGAGACATTACAAAGGTTACCCCTCAAATCAAGCAGGGGTTGCGGGAGGAATGTCAGGTGACACCGAATATCAGGTTCGTGCCTTTCGGTACGCTTGAACGAACAACCTTTAAGGCAAAACGAATCATCGACAAAAGAGAAACGAAAAGGGCATAATAATAAAATAACGTGTTACTAACGAGAGATTCACTGAATATGTTTCCTTTAACGGGAAAAACTGCAATCGTAACAGGCGCGAGCCGAGGAATAGGTGCGGCGATTGCAAAAGGATTCGCCAATGCGGGTGCAGATCTCGTTCTGGTAAGTAGAAACAGGGCAGCCCTTGAAAAGGTGGCAAAGGAGATTGAAGGCCTTGGAAGAAAGGCCATTCCCGTTGCTGCTGATATCGGTGTTCCGGAAGAAGTCCAAGGGGCTGTCGAGGCAACATTAAAGATCTTTCCTCGAATTGATATCCTGGTCAACAACGCTGGGATCAGTCCCGTACTCAAAAGGGCCGAGGAATTGACCCTTCAGGAATGGGAAGAGATCCTCCGGGTGAACCTCACCGGAACCTTTCTATTTTGCCAAGCAGTAGGAAAAGTGATGATTCAGCAAGGGGCCGGCAAGATTATCAACATGGTTTCTGTGGGAGCTGTCGTGGGATTTCCGAGACAGATTGGATACTGTGCCACCAAAGGGGGTATCTTACAATTGACCAAAGTCCTGGCTCTGGATTGGGCAAGGTTTAACATTCAGGTCAATGCGATTGGACCGTCCTACCTCGAAACAGAATTAACCCAGGGCATGCGAGAATCGAAAATCATCTCAGAAAGCCTTCTTCGAAGGACACCCATGGGCCGGTTTGGCAAGCCTGAAGAAGTCGTTGGGGCTGCCCTCTACCTCGCCTCTGACGCTTCGAGCTACTTCACAGGTCAAACCCTTTTTGTGGATGGGGGCTGGCTTGCCTTTTAGGCTTGTTTCCTATGGTTAAGACAAAGATCGGGATCAAGTACTGTGGAGGATGTAATCCCAAGTACGAGAGAGTCGAGATGGTTCAACAGGCACAATCCCTGGAGGGAAACCGATGTCTATTTCTCCGGCATGATCAGCAAGGCCTGGACGGGGTGATTGCGGTCAATGGTTGCCTCAGAGCGTGCGCAGTGAAAGGTCTAAATCAGCGAGACGTTCCCTATCATTCGATAGCAGAAGAAGGCGATTTTGATAGCCTGATGGAATGGTTATTAGCCTTTGAGCAAAGGGAGTAGGGGATCATTTGTGGAGATAATGATGAAAAGAATTGTTACCAAAGAGGATTATATCCAGAGTCTCAAAGATCTTCATCATGTGGTCTACTATAACGGGAAACGGGTGGAGGACGTGACGGAGCATCCGGCCCTGCGTCCCCACATCAATTCGGCAGCCCTGACCTACGAGCTTGCCCTTTGGCCTGAACACGAGGATCTGATGACCGCCACCTCTCATTTAACCGGGAAGAAGATTAACCGGTTTACTCACATCCACCAGAGCATCGACGACCTGATCAAGAAGGTCCAGATGCTACGCCTCATTGCTCACGAGACGGGTTCCTGCTTTCAACGATGTGTCGGTTTCGATGCCCTCAATGCAGTTTACATGACGAGCTATGACACCGATCAAAAGTATCAGACGAATTACTTCGAGCGATTCAAGAAATACTTGGCTTATGTTCAGGAGAGCAATATCATGGTGGTAGGGGGGATGACCGATCCCAAGGGAGACCGGTCTCTTCCTCCGGGCAAACAGGCAGACCCAGATCTCTTTACCCATGTCGTCGAGAGGCGGGCTGACGGAATCGTGATCCGAGGAGCCAAGGCCCATCAGACTGGAGCCATCAACTCTCACGAGATCCTGATCATGCCAACTCAGACGATGAGAGAGGAAGAGCGAGACTATGCCCTGGCTTGCGCAATCGCGCTAAATTCACCGGGGATTGTTCTAATCTTTGGCCGCCAAACCAATGAAGAAAGAAAACTTGAGGAAGGCATTGACGTCGGCAATCCTCGGTTCGGGCTGGTGGGAGGAGAAGCCCTGGTCATTTTCGAAGATGTCTTTGTTCCCTGGGAGAGGGTCTTTCTTTGCGGGGAGTACGACATGGCCGGTTTATTGGTGGAACGGTTTGCCACCATGCACCGGCAGAATTATGGGGGCTGTAAGGGAGGGGTTTCAGATATTCTCGTAGGAGCTTGTGCTGTAGCCGCAGAGTTTCAGGGCACAGCCGGTGCCTCTCATATCAAGGAGAAGCTGGCCGAGATGATGCATCTGGCTGAAACGATTTATGCAGGATCTGTGGCTTGTTCAGCCATGGGATATAAGACTTCCTCCGGAGCTTATTATCCTGATCCACTCCTGGCAAACACGACGAAGCACAATGTGACGCGGCATATCTATGAGATCGCCCGCCTGGCTCACGATATTGCTGGGGGTATCGTGGCAACCATGCCTTTTCAGGGGGATCTTGAAAGCAGTGAAATTGGTCGCTATGTGAAGAAATACTTGGCTGGAGTGAAAGGGGTTCCGGTCGAGGCCCGTATCAAGATCTTGAGACTCATTGAAAACATGAGCGGAGGAACAGCCTTGGCTGAGTCCATGCACGGTGCGGGGTCTCCCCAAACACAGAAGGTGATGTACGGCCGCCTCGGGAATCTTGAGCAAAAGAAACGATGGGCCAAACGCCTGGTAGGAATTGATTAGAACCGAGCAAAGGCCTTCTGTAATCAATACCCTTCATACAAAAGTTTGTCTCCTATCATCGACATTTGTTAGTGAGATCCTGCAAATCGGCTCCGAGGGGCCTGTGCCCTCATCTTTCATGTAGCCACGTGGCACACTGCTATCTTTGCGGCGTTTTTCGAAACCCCCAAGGCCACTATTTGAAAATGATATTCTTCGATTTCCGGTTCTTGAACCGGAGAGAGCCGAAGGGTTGACTGGTGACCTATCTATGGACTATATTTAGTCATACTTAAGAAATGGAGGCACCCACGATGAAACTGTCCAGTCAGATCAAGCCCATCAGTTACCTGAAGGCCCACGCCGCAGAAATCGTAAGGAATCTGCATGAACAGCGGGAACCGCTGGTCATTACCCAGAATGGCGAAGCCAAGGTGGTCATCCAGGATATCGAAAGCTATGAGCAAACCCTGGAAGCAATGGCCCTTCTGAAGATCTTGGCGCTCGGGACCCATCAGATCGCGGAAGGCAAGGTCCAGCCCGCTGAGGATGTGATCAAACGTCTGCGGGAGCGACAGGAGTTCCGCTGATGCCGTTCGCGGTTATGCTGACCAATGATGCAGCACGCGATCTCGAAGAGCTTTATGACTATATTGCTCTGCACGAAGCGTCTCAGAAAGCGGATTACGTTTTGGAGCAGATTGAGAAAGCCCTTTCCAGGTTGTTCGAATTCCCCGACCGGGGTGCCTATCCTAAAGAACTGCTGGGGCTCGGGATTCGTGAATACCGGGAGATTTTCTTCAAACCCTACCGCATCATTTACCGAGTCGTGGGTAGAAATGTCTACGTTCTGCTGATTGTCGATGGCCGTCGGGATATGCAGACGTTGTTGCAGCGGCGATTGTTGGACGTGTAAGGCATAGTCCCCAAAGTCCCAATTGGTGAATGGGAACGCGATCTGAGAAGCTGGATGGTCCCGAAGGAAGCGAATTTCTTCCTGTTATCGTGATTTTCTAAAATCGTCATTTCAAACAACCTTTTAAGTAGTAATCGATAATTCTTGTTGACTTTTTCCCTTAGGATTAGTACGTTCTTGTACATCCCAAGGGATCAGGAAGATTATATGCGGTACAATAATCGTTATGCCCGAAATTTATAATAAGGATTGATAAAATTAGGGCATGCATTCGTTATGCTGCACTTCAACTTCCGACAGTAACCCTCATCATGTTCCTCTCTCGAAGGAGGGAGTGAGATGAAGTTTCTAAAGCCGATTACTTCGTTGATTTTATTGTTTTTGTTCATATTCGGTGCTTCTGGATGTGCGTATCAAGCCATTCTGCTTGGTGTTCAGGCGGCTACGGTGATGGCAGATGATTCGCTTGATCCGGTGATTACTGGTCGCCCTTTGTATTTCAGGGTCCCGTACGAGTACTGGTTTAAGTCAGGAGTAGATATTGAACAGCTTAAACAGGATTACGGAGAGTGCAGATGCGAGGAGAAGAGATGCATGGAAGAAAGAGGCTATATCTGGCTGACTTCTCGGCTGACTGCAAAACAATTTAACCAGGATTATGCCGAGTGTAGAGCAAAAGGTCAGGAGAAATCTTGCATGGAAGAAAGAGGGTATAAGATGGTAAGGTAGCTGTTAGGCGGCCAGCATAATCGAGGCCAACCTCTTCAAGTAAACTTAAATGTTCCTACGCTCCTTCAACCCCTAATCCTCACCATCCGATATGCGACCATCCTCGCTCCTTGTAGGTGGCATCGCTGAAGGGTTACGGTGATTTAGCACCCGGCCTCCATGGCGATTCTTTTTATCCATCCCTTTTAATCCCCTTATAAAAACAGGTAACTCCGTATAGACTTGCAACTTCCAATTTGAGTCGTACGGGTATCTCCGAGGGACAAGTTCTCCATTTCGGGATTCCGCCCTCTTTTCTGATTCCATTCGTTCATTAGCGCTTGAAGCCTCTAAAATGGGAACGGACATACCCCAGGACAGGAAAGGAGGCATC
>DATIGG010000495.1:0-5731 GCA_035454825.1 Thermodesulfobacteriota bacterium
CCCTCGACCCAGATCAAACTGCTCCGGGTTCTGCAGGAGGCCGAATTTGAGCGCGTGGGAGGGAATAAAACGATTCAGGTGAATATTCGGATCATTGCCGCCGGCAACCGGGACCTACAGGAGGCGGTCCACCAGGGCACCTTCCGGGAAGATCTCTACTACCGGTTGAATGTGGTGAATATTAAACTCCCGCCCTTGCGGGAACGGCGGGAGGATATTCCTTTTCTCACCCAATATTTCATCGAGAAGTACAATGAAAAATACCGGATGAAGGTCAGAGGGATTTCTCAGAGGGCCATGAATGTCCTGATCGAATATCAATGGAAAGGAAATGTGAGAGAGTTGGAGAACACCGTTGAATCCATCATGGTCATCAATAGCCCGGAGGTGATCGATCTATCGCACCTGCCTCAAGAGATCCGGGATTTCGAGGAAAGTCTGGAAATCATTCCCATTCGAATCGGAACGTCCCTCGAGGAGGTGGAGAGAGAAATTCTCCTGCAGACCTTGAGGGCGACCAAAGGGAATAAACGGAAAGCCGCTCATCTCCTGGGGATTAATGTCCGAACGATCCATCGGAAGATAGAGGAACTTTAGGAGGATTCGTATCGTTCCCCCTCACCTTTCTCATTCCCGATTCAGGGAGGGAAAAATGTTACGATTATTTTTCAGAAGTCTAAAATGGCAGGTGGGAAGCATCCGATCTGAATGATAGTAATGAAGGCAATAAGTCTCAGTTGAAATGATTTGTTCTAAAAAGGATGGCATTTTGTCATCCTTTCTTGTTTTTAGCATGCCATTTTAACGCTCCATCTTTTCGATTCGTCATGCTTGGTCTTCTCTTATGAACAGAAAAAAGATGAAATTCCCTTAAAATACGAGGTTTTTCGTTTTTTGGCTTAGAATAGTTCAGATAAAAGTTGGCATGAAAATTGATATCATCAGACTTCATGAAGCAAAAGGGAAGGTATGCCTTCATTCTTGATAAAGATGAGTTTGTTAGGCTCAGCTTGAACAAGATCTTGAATAAGTATGGATTTCAAGTTGAAGAGATCGAAGATTTTTCTCAACTGGAGAACAGAAAAAAGGAGATTGACCGGGGGATTATTTTTGCCGATGTCGAAATGAATGCCCTGGAGAAATGGGTTTCCCTTGTCAAGAAGTGGAACAACCATTTTGTCTTAATGAGTCCCCTGATCACAGAGGAGTTGACTCTTCGCTTGAAAAAAATGGGTATTCATCGTATCATCAAAAAACCTGTTGAAATCAGGTCATTAAAGAGGGTGATCCGAGAACTTTGTCCTCCCGAAGAAGGTAGCCTTTCTTCCTTGGGCAAAGGACGAAAAAAGGGTTCCCGATCGATTCAGAAAGGAGGTGAACAAACATGAGAAAGTGGGTATTTCTTTTTGTCGCAATGGTGATGGTCATCAACCTGGCTATTGTTGGGATTGGCTGCAAAGGCAAGGAGGCACCCAAGCCAGAACCCAAGGCAGAAAAACCTGCTGAGGCTCCAGCTCCGGCTCCAGCAGCACCGGCTGGAACACCGGCTCCAGCAGCACCCGAAGCCACAAAGAAGTAATGAAAGCAAGGTGAGCAGATTGACGGTTTAAGAGACCATTCTCATGATTGAGAAAGGGGGCGCCTCCTCCAGGAGCGGGAGGAGGCGCCAGATGGAACACTCAATATTTCCTCTTGGCTGGAAGGATGAATATCATTCAACGTCAAAAGAAGAAAAAGAGAAGGTGTATCCCCATGATTCAGGAAGGGACGCGTTCCTTTGTCATGAAGGAGGAGGTATCAAGATGATATCTCCTTTTTCTTTTTTGACGACCCATGATCCTGATGGGGATGCAGGAAGGAGAAAAGATGGAGCCTGCTTCGGATTCTAATTTATCCGTCCCCCTGAGGGGGACAAAACTGGCGTTACAGCTCCTTTTGTTTCCCACCCCGGAAGAAGAGAGAATAGCAGTGAGCAAGGAGCCCATTCCTTCTCCATGGGAAGGTGTTTCGGAGAGGGAATGGAATGACTGGAGATGGCAACTTCGGCATCGCGTGACCACCCTCGAACAATTGAGGGAGATTTTGGAACTGAGCCCGGAAGAAATTGAAGGCATCCAGCACTCCAAGGGAAGGCTCGCCCTTGCGGTCACCCCTTACTTTGTCAGTCTCATGGATCCCATTAATCCCGGTTGTCCTATCCGGCGGCAAGCCATCCCCAGAGTGGAAGAATTTCATGTTTCAAAAAGTGATATGGTGGATCCCTGCGGAGAGGACAAGGATTCACCGGTGCCGGGACTCGTTCACCGTTATCCTGACCGGGTCCTCCTGCTCGTGACTGATCAGTGTGCAGCCTATTGCCGGTACTGCACCCGGAGGCGATTGGTTGGCTCCCATGAGAGGTCCATCACCCAGGGGAATTTCGAAGAGGTGATCAAGTATCTGAGAAGCCATCGGAAGGTTCGGGATGTCCTGCTCTCTGGCGGAGACCCGCTCCTGCTTGAGAATGAAAGATTGGAGGAGATCCTGAGCCGGCTAAGAGCTATTCCTCATCTCGAGCTTCTTCGGATTGGAACCAGAGCTCCGGTCACTCTTCCTCAGAGGATTACACCCGGTCTTGTGAGGATGTTGAAGAAATACCATCCTCTCATGATGTCGATTCATTTCACACACCCAAAGGAAGTCACCGACGCTGTGAGACGGGCTTGCGGTGACCTGGCGGATGCCGGTATTCCCCTGGGGAGCCAGACCGTTCTTCTCAAAGGCATCAATGACAAACCTTATATCATGAAGAAGCTGGTCCACGAACTTCTCAAGATTCGAGTCCGACCCTACTATGTCTATCAATGCGACCTGGCTGTGGGAACCGAACACTTTCGGACCTCGGTGGCCACAGGGATTCAGATCATCGAAAAATTGCGGGGACACACCACCGGCTACGCCATCCCTACCTATGTCATCGATGCTCCAGGCGGGGGAGGCAAAATCCCTTTAGAACCGGATTATCTGGTTTCCAGAGGAAAAGGAAAGATCGTTTTAAGAAACTATGAAGGAAAGGTCTTTGAGTATCCGGAACCCAATATCATCGAATTTAAGAAAGCCAAGACGATTGGAGAAGAGAAGGTCGATAAGATTGCACCCAAGAAAGTCACTGCATAAGACCGAGAGGACCGTGCGATAGATGTTAAAGGTTGTAGTCCTTTATAACCTGTTGGAGCGTCTCCAGAAGGGGGAGGAGAAGGATATCCTTGCAGAGGATGGGATTCTTGAGGAGATCGGAGCTGTTGAAGAGGCGATCCATGACCTTGGCCACCAATGTTTTGCGATGGCGGTCCGAGATGAAATCTTCACCGTGATTCACTGGTTGAGAGAGATTCGTCCGGATATCGTTTTTAACCTGTGCGAGAGCGTCTATGGTAACACCTGCTGGGAGATGAACATCCCTGCCCTCTTGGAACTTTTTCAAATTCCCTATACAGGATCTCCTCCCCTCACCCTGGGATTGTGTCAGGATAAAGGAAAAGTGAAGGATATCCTTCTTTCCCAGGGGATACAGACCCCTCGATATCAGATCTTTGATCGGTCATCGATTCCCTTGAGAAAGGGGCTCTTCCCAATGATCGTCAAGCCTCTTCACGAGGATGGAAGCCTCGGCATTTCGAAAGAGAGCGTGGTTTTTGATGAGAAAGCTTTAAAGAGGCAAATCCGCTATATCCTCAATCGGTATCATCAACCCGCTTTGGCTGAAGAGTTTATTGACGGGAGGGAGCTCAATGTCGGCTTGATTGAAACGAACGGAGAGATCAGCGTCCTCCCTATCTCTGAAATCGACTATTCCGAATTTCCAGAAGGGATTCCCAGGATCTGTGGATACGAAGCAAAATGGGTACCGGAAAGCCTTGAGTACCAGCACTCGAGGCCAATCTGCCCCGCTATGTTGGAAGAGGAAATGGAAAGACAGATTGCAAGCATTGCCATCCAGGTGTTCAAACTTTTTCGATGCCGGGATTATACACGAGTGGACCTTCGGGTCAATGGCGAGGGCAAAATCTATGTGATTGAGGTCAATCCCAATCCCGATATCTCTCCCCAATCCGGCATGACCCGGGCCATCAAGGCTCAAGGAATGACCTACGCGGAGTTTATCGGTAACATCTTGGAAAAGACCCTCCAAAGGAGAACCTCCTAATCGGATGCTCTTGGAACCGAAGCACGATTGTCATTGTCGAATCTGTCAAGAGTCGTCTTCAAATCACAAATTTCAAATTTCAAGCCCCAAATCAATCCGAAATTCCAAATTCAAATGACCCGAACCCGCCAACCTCAGCTGTCTTAAAGGAAGGGGCAAGGTGATCGCATCTAATTGACATGCCTAACTTTCCCAAGATCATTCTGAAAAAAGGAAGAGAAAAACCCCTGCTCCGAGGACATCCGTGGGTCTTTTCAGGGGCCGTTGAAAGAGTCGAGGGAGAAATCTCTCCTGGAGACATCGGGGAGGTTTATTCGATCGGAGGTGAGTTTTTAGGGATCGGCCATCTGAATCCCAGATCCCAGATCTTTTCCCGTCTTTTGACCTCTCAAAAACAGGAGGTCGGGGCTTCTTTTTTCAGAGAACGAATCGTTGACGCCTTCCGTTTGAGAGAGCAATGGCTCAAAGGAACGACCCATGCCTACCGGGTGGTAAACGGAGAGGGCGATTTTCTTCCAGGTCTCATCGTCGATCGTTATGGAGACATGCTTGTGATTCAATCCCTGACTGCAGGGATGGAGCGTCTCAAAGGGCTTTTCGTTAAAATACTTATAGACGAATTCCATCCTAAAAGCATTTATGAACGGAGCGATGTAGTGGCAAGGAAGGAAGAAGGATTGAACGAAACCAAAGGCCTTGTCTACGGGGAGGATGTTCGAGAAAGTGTCGAGATCGAAGAAGGGGATTGTCGTTTTAGCGTTAACGTGAAAGAGGGGCAAAAAACGGGTTTCTATCTGGATCAAAGAGAGAATCGCAATCGGTTGAGGGAGGTTTCTCAGGGAAAGCACATTTTAGACGTTTGCAGTTACACCGGCGCTTTTTCTGTTTATGCGGGGCTTGGAGGGGCAAGAGAAGTGACTCTGATCGACTCCTCCCAGGAAGCCTTGGAGAGGGCAGAGGTTCATTTTAAACGGAACCGCCTGGACCGGATACCCCGACGATTGATCCGGGGGGATGCCTTTGAGGTGCTGAGAAGTCTTCAACCCGAATTCGACATCGCCATCCTTGATCCGCCGCCCTTTGCCAAAAAAAAGGAGGCTCTTCCCAGGGCTTCGAGAGGATATAAGGATCTTAATCTTCAGGCCTTCCGTTTACTGAAGCGAGAAGGACTCCTTTTCACATTCACTTGTTCTCATTATATGGGTTGGGACCTTTTCCAGAAGGTTTTGTTTGCCGCAGCCGTGGATGCGGGTAAAAGGGTCCAATTTTTAAGCCGGATGGGCCATCCAGTCGATCACCCCGTCAATCTATCCCATCCTGAAGGAGAATATCTCAAAGGTTTTATCTGCAGAGTGTTGTAGGTTTGGAGACGAACCGTTATTTGGCGTGGCTCATTTGTGACCAGGTCATAGAAGGTATCCGGAGAGCTTATTCCTCATGACACCAGCTAAGGAATACAGACAGGCAGCTCTCATCTTTGCCCTCATGATTCTCATCTTCTTCTGGCCTCTATTCCGTGGGCATGTCCTTTCTCAAGCGGATGTT
>DATIGG010000496.1:0-10945 GCA_035454825.1 Thermodesulfobacteriota bacterium
GGCAAAAAACTTCGCGGTCTAGATCGATTCTGTATGTTTCTATCCCGCTATAGGATATCGGTCTTAATCGGTATTCTGGTCATCACCGGGATCTTTCTGTATGGTGCTTTCCGGATTCGGGGTGAAGTCCTGATTCAAGAAATGTTTCCCTATGACCACCCCTATCTCAAGCTCCATGCCCGTTTTGCCCAAGTATTTGGAAGCGGGGCATCCGGGGTGGTCATCACACTCAAGACCAAAAATGGAGACATCTTTAATCCGCACGTCCTGGCCAGGATTCAAAAGATGAACAATGAGATCGAGTTATGGGACGAAGTGTACCGAGTCCTGACCATATCGATTGCGAGCCGCACAACCAAGGTAGTAAAGGCACAGGCAAAGGGTCAGATTAAAATCGACTCACTGATGTGGCCAGAGGTCCCCAAGAATGATGAAGAGATGGCATTATTGAAGAAAGATATCTTTTCCGACCCAGCCTATAATGGAATACTGGTATCAAGAGATGGGACCGCGGCACTCCTGTTGACAGAGTTCAAGGAGAACATTTCCTACGAGAGGGTATTTAACCTGTTACAAAAACTGAGAAAAGACTATAGCGATAACGAGTCATCTGTTCACATCGTTGGGTTTCCAATGCTCATGGGGTGGATTTATAGTCTAAAATCACAAATTTATACCGTCTTTGCCATCAGCATCATCGGCATGATCGTGGTTCTCATCATCATATTTTATGGGAATATTTTGGGCATGATCGTGGTCATGGTCAACGCTCTGATCCTCACTATATGGGGGCTCGGATTCATTGGCTTCACAGGGATAAACTTCAATCCGCTCCTGTATGTCCTTGCCTTTCTTGTGGGAGCCCGAATGGTGGGAAACTCCCATCAGATTACTTACCGCTACTTTGAGGAGCTTCATTCCAGCGGTGGAGATCGGTTCCGTGCGAGTTACGAAACCATGAGGACCATGTTCATCCCTAACTTTACTGCCGTGGCGACAGATGCGGCCGGTTTCCTGGTGCTAATTATTGCCAAGATCGTTCTGATGCAATATCTTGCTATCATTATGACCTTCTGGATGATGAGTATCATCCTAACCGGTTTCCTGGTGCCGGCTATCTGCAACTTAATTCCCCTGAAGGTGGCGAGTGAAAAATGGGCGAAGGATAGCTGTCAGGTGGATGGGTTAGCCAGACTCATGATGAGAATCACGCATTTTTCAATTGGCTCTGGCAGCAGGTATGGGGTGGGAACGTTGATCATTTTATTAACCATCTTATGTTTCTGGCAAACGAGCAAACTAAAAATTGGAGATCCGACCCCCGGTTCACCTATTCTCTGGCCAAATCATCCCTACAACCAAGATCAGGCACTGATGGACCGGACCTTTGATGCCTCGTCAGAAAATCTGGTGCTCTTTTATGAAGGAGAAAATGGATCGGTTTACGATCCAGCGGTTTTGACCACATTCGAGGGCTTTGCACGGTACATGAAAAGGAGGCTCCCTGATATCTACAAATCCTCCACCTCGATCATCAATATGGTGAAAATAATGAATGTCACGTTACATGATGGGGACAAGTTCTGGTACCAACTGCCCCGTAACGAAACAATGTCGATGAGCCTGCTGGGTTACGTCAAAGCGAACATGGGATTTACGACCAGCGGTCGTTTTGTCGATGAAGGAATGGAGCGGGCCCAGATCACGCTCTTTTTTGCCGATCACACCTCGGAGAATCTCCTTCGCATCCGTGAGGCAGCCTATGATTTCTTCAAGGATCATCCCATGAAGATAGGAAAAGGGGAATTTAAGCTGGCGGGTGGAAGAATTGGGCTGGAGATGGCTATTAATGAGGAGATGATGCGTACCCACGCCATCATTGATCTAACAGTGCTTGGAGCCATTTTCATCCTCTGCACCCTCTCTTTTACGTCGGTTACTGCTGGCTTCATGCTCACCCTTCCCTTAATTTTAGCGAATAGTGTCGCAGGTGCTTACATGGCCCTATCGAATATCGGTCTTTCGATTAACACACTGCCAATTGCTGCAATCGGCGTTGGAGTTGGGGTTGATTTCGCCATCTACCTTTACAGCCGCTGTCAAGAGGAGTTCCCCCTCCAGGGCGGGGATTGGAACCGTACGATCCTCCAGGCCATATGCACCTGCGGCAAGGCAGTGGTCTATACGGGGGTAACGATCATTTTACCCATCATCACCTGGTACTTCTTTTCGGATATGAAGTTCCAGGCCGAGGTTGGGTTCTTTCTCGCCATGATCATGGGGACCAACGTTGTTCTTACCCTCACCCTGCATCCTCTGATGATTTATATCGTCAAACCTAAATTCATCAGCGGGAAGAAGGAATTAGCAGTGAAGAAAGAAGAGGTCTTAATTGGAGAACCATCTTAACCCTTTCAATGATCTTTTCATGGTTTGCACCATGGCCTTTGCGGCTTTTTATTGACTGAAAGGAGGTGAAGCGACACAGAAACAACGGAGAGTCGGATGGAGGGAAAAGAAGGATCTTTTTCTGGTTTTGAGATCGTTGCAGAAAACGAGAGGAGGGAGGGATTATGGATCAGAAGAAATTATGGATATTCATTTTTGTGGTTACGGTGACCATTGGTCTGACAGTTTCTGCGGTTGCTGAAGAATTTTCACTTCTCGGAAGGCCACTTCAGCTCTTCGGTTATGCAACCCAGGGAGCAGCCTTTAGCCTCGTCGGCAAGGATAAATATGATACCTCCCAGGGCCTGCAGTCCGCCCTCATGAATCTTTTTATGGAAGGTGATTACATCATTAGAGACGACCTGAAGTTTTACGCCTCAGGGATGCTCACCGTAGATTGGGCCTACCAGCTCAATGCCGACCGGGACTCCTGGCACGACAAATTATTCGCCAAATCTAAAGAGCGTTTGAATGTGGACGATGCGGATTGGCAGCTCCTGAAAGAGGCCCGTCTGACATGGAGCCCTTCAGATTTTATGTTCCGCGTGGGTAAACAGATTGTCGCCTGGGGGGAGACAGACGGGTTCCGGCTCATGGATCAGATCAATCCCTTGGACCAGCGACGCGGGTTTTCCGATGTCGAATTTGAAACAACAATCATTCCGATCTGGCTTGTCAGGGCCGATTATTACCCCAAAATAAAGTCAAGCTGGCTACAGGATTTGGGTTTCGAATTCATATTTAATCCCAATGCGGAATTCATTCCGGATCAAGGTATACAGGCAGGGAATGATGTCGGAGGCATCTGGGCACCCAATGTTTTGATTCCCGGTCCTTTTCCATTCGGGGAGGCCCATCTGGGTTCGACCTTCAATGATATTAAAAAACCCAAGTTGTGGAATCATGAAGGATATGAATATGCCTTTAGGGTCAAAGCAAACCTCTTGGGTTCACTCATCACCTTAAACTATTTTTATGGGCTTGACAATTCTTTCGTGACTTTGCCGGCGCCCCTTCCACCTCGCATCAGCCTGGCTTCAGATGGAAGGCTAATCATCCATCCATTTCTTACCGGCAAGTATCCCCTTTTCCGTTTTGTCGGTGCAACCTTTTCAAGGGATCTTACACCCTTGAGAGTCTCTGCCTTGGGGGATGTTGCCCCGGTTGTGCGTGCGGAGACCTTCTACGCCTTCAGTGACACCTTTGCTACCAACCTGAGGTTCTTTAAGACGGACGAATTTCGTGGGGCCATTGGTGTCGATTGGAAGGTCAGGATCCCGTTCTTGAACGCAAGGTCCTATTTTTCGATCTCCCCACAATTCTACTGGCGAAGACTCATTGATTACCCATCAATCGTTAACATAGCAGGCTTGCTAAATGAAGAGATCTCTGGTGTGAAACAAGACAATTATCAGAGTACGCTGGGGATCAATACTTCATACTTCCACAACAAATTGACCCCATCCTTCTTCTGGTTACGTGATTGGCGTTCACATTCCGAGTTTTTTCGTTTGCAGTTAGTGTATGACCATGACTACAAATGGCATTTCACAGCAGGGGCTTTGCTTGTCAATGGGAGTAAAACAGGTCAAGGGTTCCAGCTCTTTGAAAACAAAGATCAGCTCTACTTCAAAATCAGTTACAAGTGGGGCTAACAAAGCAGGTGTCAACTCTAAGATTGAAAAGGAAGGGAGGAGAGAAAATGAAGAAGATGAAAATCTCTAGCCTATGTATTCTGGCTCTTTTTCTGGCGCTCAGTGTAATGGTACCGGCTTTATGGGCTGCAGGGGAGTTTAAAATCACTGCACAGGAATGGGTTAAAAATAAAAGGCTTATGGATGATCCTCGGCCTGTATTGACAAGCACTTTAGCTTACAAAAAGGTCTTGCCTCCGGAGCTCTATTCCAAGTTGACCTATGATATCGAGGAGATGAAGAAGCTCTGGGCCGAGGTCGTTGGTTTTAAGGCACCTGCTGAAGTAGGTAAGATCGCTCCGGAGATTAAGCCGGGAACCTATTCCTATAAGGATAAGGCTAAATACCCTGGCCTTAAGGAGTTGATGATTCCGTTGTATTATGAGTTTTTCAAAGAGGGCGGGCCGCCTCTGGCTGGTAGTTACGCTGAGATAAAGGTCGTTCCCACCAGACAGTATTACTGGTCTCTGCCCGTTGCAAAAGCGACAAAGGAGGGCATGGGTCGCGTCCAGTTAGACGATAATGGCATTATCAAGGAGGAAACTTGGGTAGCCGGCCTTCCGTTTCCCAGACCGGAGGGGAAGTTCAAGGCCAATCAGGTTATCTACAATTGGATTAAGACACCTATGTTTTGGGATAGCCAGTATGCCACTTCCGTGAACAAAGGATTTACCCGTACTTTAAGAGTCGATCAAGAGATGGTTGCTGATGTGATGCAGATCATACTTAAAGGGCGGACTCGTCTGGAGCCTTTTGGCTGGTTTGACGAACGGGCAAAAAAGAATGGCGAATATCTCCAAATGAACTTTTTTTACCAGGCCCCCCGTGATATGTATGGAAATGTCATCGGCATGACCAGCTACTTGGAACCTGAAAAGTATGACCAGATGATGATTTACATCAACGCCCTCAGACGCGTAAGAATCCTGTCGGCCACCGATATCCAGGATGCGATTGGAGGGGCGGATTACGCCTACGTGGACAACAACGGATTGGGACAAAAGTTATCGACCACGATCTTCCCGTATAAAAACGAGATCATTGCCGAACGAGAGTATCTCGTGCCTTTCTCCACATGGGATGGATCAGAGTATATGAATGCGAAGGGAGAAGTCTATAATCTCGAATGGGAGCGCAGGCCCGTCTACGTGGTTAAGATGACGCAGCTCGACAAAAACTTCGTCTACAGCTACCGGATGGTTTACATCGATAAAGAAACAGGGATACTTGCTTTTGTCGAAAACTACGACCAGAAGGGGCGGCTGTATCGTTCTACAAGAGGTCAACGACCCTTCATCCCCGAAATGGGCATGTTCGGTTTTGGCTGTGGTTTAGCGAGTGATCACCTGGACCTTCACACAAGCTGGACCAATGGTTATGTGGTGCCGGCGCCCTGGCTGACCCGCGCAGATATCAGCATGCGAGGGTTGGTGGTTAAAGGCAAGTAGGAGATAGACAAGGCTAATGTGGGGCGCAAGGAATTCTCAGCACCCCACTCTCGGCCCTCCCTTTTTTCACTGGGCAGATTTCTAAATTCTTACGGAGTTTACAAAATCCGTATAACGCAATGAGCTTGGCATTCGCTGTGTAGTTACAGGAGGATGATGATGACCCAGAATGTAGACCTTTACTATTATACCATTGGTCAGGGTTTCCCACTTCTAATGATTCATGGGTGGTGTTCGGATGGGCTTGGTTTTACTTTACAAACCTCCTTTGCCTATAAGTACCATCTCATTTTTCCAGATCTGAGAGGGCACGGGAAGTCACCCAAGCCACATATGCCCTGTGATGCTGCTCTCCTCGCATCAGATGTGAACCACCTCCTTGAAAAGATAGGCGTTGAAAAGGCGATTATCTGTGGAGGGTCATTCGGTGGCATGGTGGCTTTGCAGTTTACCCTGGATTATCCAGAAAAAGCAGAAGCCCTGATTTTGTCCGACACGACGAGTACATTCACTGCGTCAACACAATTCACCAGTATGGTCATCCCCATGCTTAGTGGACCCAATGCCGCTGATAGGGTGAGAGGCATGATTTCCTCGCTTGCCTTGGGCGGAGAGATGGCCAAATCACCCTTCGGTGCCATGCTAATCGAGGGTTCCCTGGAAAGGCTCGAGGATTTAGACCCACAATCGCTCCTGGAAGTAACCAAAGGGATGAAGGATTTCGAGGTTACACATCGCCTTTCGGAAATCAAAGTGCCCACACTGATTATCGCAGCCAAAAAAGATATGGTCGTACCTCCCCGCTTTAGCGAGGAGATGCATAAGCGAATCGCTGGTTCGGAATATGTGGTTATCGATTCAGATCATGGGACTCCTTATTTCAGACCAGACGAGTGGAATAGAACAGTCAGGAATTTCTTAAAGAAGATCGGTCATTAGTTGGGAAGAGGATATCGTTCTCAACAATGGCAGGATGGGTGGGTTTCCAAATCAATTGCAGGGGTTTCGGAAGAAGGATGGATCTGGGCAATGAGGCGGAAAACTAAAGCCGAAGAGAGGTAGGTTTGCCATGAAGGTGAGAGATCAAATCAATAGGATAGGTGTCGTCGGTTGCGGCCAGATGGGTTCGGGATACGCACAGCTCTGTGCCCAAAGAGGCTACCAGGTTATTGTCACGGATGAATCAGAGGAGCTTTTGAAAAAGGGACTGAGCACCATTGATTCCAGACTGACCGAATCCGGTGATCAAGATCTCATTCTGTCTCGGATCGAGGGAACAACAGGGTTTAAGCGTTTCGTTGAATGCGACCTGGTCATTGAGGCGGCTACCGAGAAGATGGAGGTCAAGAAGAAGATCTTCGCGGAGTTGGACCGTGTCTGTCCTAAAGACGTTGTCCTCGCCACGAATACCTCCGTTCTCTCTGTTCTTGACATAGCGGTGGCAACACAAAGGCCGGATCGAATCCTGGGGATTCATATGAACCCCCTGTTATTCCCTTCCGCCGAGATCATCCATACGCTTCTGACCGGCCAGGAAGCCCTTGAGGTGGCAAAACGGTTCAGCGAATCCTTAGGAAAAGCGATCATTATCGCGAAGGATACCCCAGGGTTTCTTGTAAATCGGCTCCTGACCCCTCTCCTTCTGGAGGCGATCCGTATGCTGGAAGCGGGCACTGCAACCCGGGACGAGATTGACGGGGCGTTCACAAAGGGCATGGGCTGGCCGATGGGGCCTTTGGCCATGGTGGACGGGATCGGATTGGATACTGTTCTGTTTGGAACCGATGCCATTTATGAGGACCTCAAAATTCCTCTCTTCATTGCTCCTCTCTTGCTGAAGAAGATGGTTACCGCCGGCTGGCTCGGGATGAAAACGGGGAAAGGGTTCTACGAGTATGGAAAATGACGTGTATGCCAAGGAGGGATAGATGGTTGAGAAAGAGATGTTTGATCTTTCAGGAAAGGTAGCACTGGTTACAGCAGGGGGTCACGGGTTAGGCCGCGAGTATTGTATCTCGATGGCCGGGTTTGGGGCAGATGTGGTCTGTAACGACATTAACCAAACCCTCGCAAACGAGACCGTCGAAATCATCAAACCGTACGGGCACCGTACCCTGGCCGTACAGGCGGATGTGTCAAGACAGGATGAAGTCGATCGAATGGTAAAGCAGAGCGCTGAAGAATTCGGCAGGATCGATATTCTGTTCTGCAATGCCGGGATCATGAATCCCCTCGTGCCCCTCCATGAGCTTCCATTAGAAGCCTGGGACAGAGTGGTCGAGGTGAACCTGACTAGCATGTTCCTCTGCATGCGAGCTGTTCTGCCCTTTATGTTGAAGCAGGGGAAGGGTTCTATTATCAGTACCTCTTCGGCTGCGGGCATTAAGGCCGGGAATGCCCCTCTTTCGTACTGCTATGGGGCGACAAAGGCCGGAATGATTGGTTTCATGAGACATACGGCGGTAGCCTATGCAAGGCAAGGCATCCGCATCAACGCCATTGCTCCGGGATTGCATGATACAAAACCCGTGGGATTGAAGCTGAGTCCGGAAGAGGTTGAGGGACTTAAGAAGTCAGTTGAGCACATGATCCCCATGGGACGGTTCGCTGAGCCGAGAGAAATCAGGGGACTGGCCGCTTTCCTGGCTTCGGATGCTTCGAGTTACGTCACCGGCCAGGTTTTTCCTACAGACGGCGGAGTTACAGCGTGAAAAAAGGAGGAAACGAGCCGTGAAAACAAAGGCGCTCTTTGATCTTTCTGGTAAAGTGGCAGTTGTGACGGCTGGAGGGCACGGGTTAGGCCGGGAGTACTGCATCGCCATGGCTGAGTTCGGGGCAGATGTCGTCTGCAACGATGTCGACGTTGCCCTTGCAAAGGAGACGCTGGAATACCTGCGACCTTTCGAGCACCGGGCCGTTGCGATTCAAGGGGACGTCTCAAAACCGGAGGATGTGGAACGCTTGGTCAGCGAGACGCTACGGACCTTCGGAAGAATCGACATTTTTTTCTGTAACGCAGGGATAACCAATCGCTTTGTCTTGCCGCATGAGCTGACCTATGAGGATTGGTCGAAGGTTGTGGCAGTGAACTTGAGAGGGACCTTTCTCTGTATGAAAGCTGTCCTGCCTTCTATGCTGAAACAGAAGAAAGGCTCCATCATCAGCACAGCCTCGGTGGCTGGTTTGCCTGGAGGTTTCGCGCCCGATTCATCCGTTTACGGAGCGACCAAGGCAGCAATTATTGGCTTGACAAGACACGCAGCAGTGGCCTATGCAAAGGAAGGCATAAGGATTAATGCCATCGCGCCTGGCATACACGATACGCGGCCCGTGGGCCTGGGAATCTCACCCGAAAAACAGGAAGAGTTGAAGCCGCTTCTCGCACAGCGTATCCCTATGGGGCGAATCGGAGAACCAAGTGAGATTCGGGGATTAGCGGCATACCTTGCCTCAGATGCTTCAAGCTACGTGACCGGACAGGTCTTTGTGGAAGACGGTGGATATATTGCCTGATATCTCAGAATCAACTCTCGATTAAAAGCGAGACCTTAGATTAAAAGGAGGACAAAGATGAAAGTGGGATTAGAGATGGTCGTATCTGAACTGCCGGACAATATTGTAAAAGCCAAGGATTGGGCTTATTTGGAACCCGTTATTCCCGAACCACTGAGAGGGAAAATGAGGTTTCCAAATGAGTTGAGGAGGCTGAGGAGCGACGATGCCGCGGAGTTGCTGGCTGAAAGAGTTGCCAGGAAAGTCTTGGATCGCTCCGGGCTGAAGCCTTCGGACATAGATTATATCATCGCCAATAACTGCGGGGGTAAGTTTACCGTACCCATGATTGGCTCCTATGTTCACCATCGCTTAGGGTTTCGGGAGGAGACGCCTGCCTTAAACATATCGCAGGCATGTGCAAGTTTTCTTGATGCCTGCGAATTGGCATGGAACTTGGTCCTCGCAGGGAAATACAAGAGGATCCTGGTGGTTACCGTTTCAGTATGGGAGACATCAGGAGGGCAGGTACGAGCCGATTTGACGGATCCCATGAGCGCTGCCATGGGAGATGGTGCCGGGGCGGCCATCGTATCTTCCCAGAACTTAAAATGCGAGTTTCTTTCCTATTACAATCGAACCTGGAGTGAGGTTTATGATCTATCCGGTGCAAACCCGAGACCTCCGGCAAACCCACAGCTTAAAGAAGCCCAAAACCAGCCTCCCTTTACCAACTACATGTACGGTACTCCGCAGTTCTTCGCCTGGTGGCTCCGGGTGGGACCGACCTTTGGAATCAATGGTTTTAAGGGGGCCTTGAAATTGGCCGGACTATCCTTATCCGACCTGGAGATAGTGCTGTTTCACCAGCCCACGGATATGCTCTATGACATGTGGATGGACGGAGCAGAAAAGGAAGGAGTGAGCAGGAGCATCTGGAGGCACACCTGGGACAAGTATGGCAACATGTCCAATGCCGTCATCCCTGTCAATCTGGCCGAGTTCTGGGAAAGGGGCGAGTTCAGGAAAGGAATGATCATGGCCTGGATTGCGATTGGGGCGGGTGGACATGCTCCCACAATGATTGCAAGGTGGTTGGTTTAGTTCAGCATCAATAAAGGCCAGGGAGGGAAAATGGCCGACAAAGAGAGGGTCCATTACGAATGGGGAATTGTGATTTTGCTCGCCCTACTGGGCGGTCTGTTTATGATGAACCGTCTGGCCATTGTCTATCTTTTTCCGTTTATTATTCCGGAATTCAAGATGAGCTATGCCCAGGCAGGCGGCCTCACTTCCATTCTGGCTATCACAACGGCTTTCGCGATCTGGTTTTTCGGAGGACTTTCTGATCGGATTGGTCGAAAAATCATACTCATTCCAGCAACGGCCTTCTTCTCCCTGATGTCGTGGTTTTCAGGAATGACCACCAGTCTAACGCAGATGTTCTGGGCCCGCGGGTTAATGGGAATTGGGATCGGAGCGGTTTTACCGCCGAGCATTGCTACGATCGCCATTGAATCGAACCCTTCCCGAAGAGGTTTGAACTTCGGGATTCAACAGGCATTAGGGCCTCTCATCTCCATTGGAATAGGTGCCATCCTGGTCACCCAGTTAACCAAAGTGATGTCCTGGAGGATGGTCTTCTTTGTTGTGGGGATCCCCGGGCTTCTGATCAGCATCATTTTATACCTATACATGAGAGAGCCAAGGCTCATGATCGGGAGGGATGGCAACACCATAGAAAAGGGTTTACCGGAGAAGCCTGGATTTTTTAAACCGCTTAAATATCGAAACGTCATTGTCTCTTCTGCAGTCAATTTTCTGATGATGTGCTGCCTATTTGTGTTTGCAACGTTCAGCATC
>DATIGG010000497.1:0-20338 GCA_035454825.1 Thermodesulfobacteriota bacterium
GCAGGACCTTTTACAAGACCATTAGAAAATGCTGAATTTCAAATATTTCTTAGGATGGGCTTTGATATCTTTAACCAATACCTCGAGTTCCTGGGTCATCTTCTTGATCTGGACAAGGGTTTCATCCAATTCTCTCACAAGTTCCTTGTCCTTGAGAAACGCTGTTGCCAGGCCCTCTCCCTTATCAATCTGGCCTAAGACGGACGATAGCTGCTTGGCTCCTTTGTCGAGATCCTCATAGAGCGTCGGGTCTTCGATCAGTTTTTTAAGAGTCCCCTGGCTCTCCTCCAGCTTCGTGCTAAATGTTTCCAGCTTGGTACTGACAGCTTCCATTTTCATGCTAAAGGTTTCGACATGGGAAGCGGATTCCAAGAGCTTATTATAAACAGAAGGATCCTCAATCAGTTTTTTCAATGTCCCGGAACTCTCCTTGACGGCTCGAGTCATCTCTTCAAGGTTGGAGGCCGCAGCAGCCATCTTGTTGTAGAAAGAAGGATCATCAATCAGCATTTTCAAGGTGCCCTGTGAGGTGCGAATCTCCTCAGCAACCAGGGAGAGGGTTTGAGCAGCTTTATTAAAGTTATTATAGACGGAGGGATCGTTAAGGAATTTGGCCACCGTCCCCTGCCCTTCCTCAATCTTCGTGACGAAGGCCTCCAGTTTCTTGATGAACTCGGTCGTCGTTTGGATGGTAATGGTGCTGGTCTCCATCACATCCTGAAACTCGAGTTGAGCGGTCCCTTGAATCATCTTTTCAGGATGAATGGGCCCTGCCGCCGTAGAACCCCCACCAATATCAACATATTTATCACCGAGAAGCCCCATGGTGAGAATGCTTGCCTTCGAATCCTCCTTGATGAAGAATAAGGCGTTCCTGTTGATCCTCATGGTCACAACCGTTCCATAGACAGGATTGAGATCGATCTCTTTGACAAAACCGACCTCGGTACCAAAGATCCAGACCGGAGCGCTTCTTCTCAAGCCTTTGACATCCTTGAAATTTGCTTTCAACGTCACCTTTTTTGAAAATAGATCCTCAAGATTTCCTGCAAAGAAGACCGTGACAAAGATGATGAAAAGAGCAACGGTAATGACAGAACCCACCTTCAGTTTTGACCACTGAAGCTCTCTCTTGATATCCGCCATGTCAGCCTCCTACTCCTTTTGCCCAGGTATGAGTGTAACCTCATCAGTCATGGCCGGAAATCCCGCCCTCAGTATGGGGGTGGTCTCTCCGGAGAAAAATTGAGGCGGCACATTTGAACGATGAGCCACGGGGCAGATGCCCGTGAAACGCTCCCCCTTCGGCAAGCTCCCTCGATTGACCTGCCTCTCATGATCCGCATCTCAAGGTTTCGCAGGGGAGACTACCCCGGTCCAATTGAATCCGAGACTGAGGCGGTCATATGAGAGTTTCGAAGCAAAATCGAGCTCGCATAAAAATGCCTTCACTTCAGGAACCCTGGTATGGATCAGTTCGTCTTTGGACCCATCAAGAATGACTGAACCGTCCTTTAAAAACAAGAAACGATCCGCTACTTTTAGAGCATCGGTTACTTTATGGGTAACAATCAAGACTCCTCTTTGTTCCTTAGACAGATTCAGGATCATCCGGCAGATGTTATCCGCATTGATCGGATCGAGTCCGGAGGTCGGTTCATCGAAGAGAAACATCTTCGGTTCAAAGGCTGCAACGGACCTCGCAATGGCGACTCTGCGGTGCATCCCTCCGCTCAATTCCTCAGGCATCAAATCCATCGCCTCCTCCACTCCCACAACCCTGAGGAGTGTTCTCACTCTACTATCCAACTCATCTTCGGACATCCGGCTATATTCTCTTAAACAAAAAGCAACATTCTCCTTCACATTCAAGGAGTCAAACAGGGCTCCCTCCTGAAAGACGATACTGAATTTCATCCTGATTTTTTGAAGTTCATCTTCGGTCATATCGGTAATCTCTTCTCCCTCAATGAAGATCCTACCCGAATCGGGCCTGATCAGCCCAAGGATCAGCTTCAGGATTGTTGTCTTGCCAACACCGCTTCCGCCAAGGATGGCTACCCTCTCGTGAGCCTGGATGGATAAACTCACATCGTGCAGAACAACGCGCGGTCCATAAGAAAAGGAGATGCGATCAAACCGAATCATATGGAAAACCCGAGGACATAAAGTAAGATCCGCGTCAGGACGAAATCAGCTATAATAATCATGATGAAGGATGCGACCACAGCCCTTGTCGTCGTCCGCCGCAACCCAATCGCTCCCCCCTTTGTTGATAATCCCATATAACAGCTGATCGAGGCAATGATATAACCAAAAATGAAAGGTTTGGTAGACCCGGCAATGACATTCTCAAAATTGAAAACCTCCCGGATGGAGCTCCAGTAGAATGTGCCGCTCTGGTGGCTGACATAAACCGCAATAAGGTAACCTCCCAGAATTGAGACGGCATCACCGATGATGGTGAGTGTGGGAAGCATGATGATGGAGCTCAGTATCCTTGGAGCCACAAGCTTCTTCATGGGGTCGACGCCAAAAACCCGAAGGGTATCGACCTGGTGTCCCAGGATCATCGATCCCAGTTCCGAGGCCATACCAGATCCCACCCGACCAGCAAATATCAGCGCCGTCACCACAGGCCCCAATTCCCTGATAATGGAGATCCCTACAATACTGCCTGTGTAGAGCTTCAGTCCGACCCTTGAAAGCTCAGCCGAGAGCTGGAGAGAGAGCGCCATTCCTAAGAAAAGGGAGACCAGAAGGACGATCGAAAAGGACCCCGCCCCCGCATAATCCATCTGTTCGATCAGATCCTTAACGTAAAAAGGCCTTTTCCCCAGGCTCGTGATCCCGCGAATGGATAACAGATAGAAATCTTGAAGATCATGGACCCGTTCTTTGAGGTTCATCGTTATACCCTTCAAACTTTTACAAGTCTACTGTAGATACTTGAACTTTTCAAGGGAAATCAAGGGAACCTCAAGGAAGGATTGAAACGAACCGTCGCGTGGTATAAGGCGGTAGGCCTTTAAACGTTTCTGGAATCTCGCTACCGTCCATCACCATTCGGAACCATCAAATAAGGAGGGGGAGGAGAGAGTTGGGCGGGCATAAACAGCGTCTTTAATCACGACAGACGACGTCATCCCCCCGCATCAAGTACGGGGTAAACCCCAGCGGAATCCAGGAAAACACTGGATTCCTCCGTATCAAGTACCCCGTGTCGAGCACTGGGCAGGCTAAGGCAGGCTTGGTCAAGCCCGGAATAACATGCTGCACAAGATCCGTGTCGTCACGTACAGCCGCCTGTTGTGATATCAAACTTTCTATCAAGCTATCAGGGCAATGACCGGATTGCCTCGGCAATTTCACGGTTGCGGCGGACCGGTGTTAGATATGGGCTCTGTCATAGCAATACCCATCCTCCCACCCGGAGTGTGTCAAGGTGTGAGTAACGACTCCCCCATCCCCTCCCCGGCCCTCCCCTTGAAGGGGAGAGATTTTTTGATGTCTGAATCACAGGAAGTTATGGTTGAAAGGGAAATACCCTCTTCCAGTCCCTTTTCATGTCCACCACCGTCCAGCCTTGCCGATGGGCTTCGTCAAGTGCTTTATCGAGTCGTCCGGCAAACGACTGCCGATCATAGGCCCACTCGCGCTCCGCATCCGTATGGTGGACCAGGAGCGTGAATCGCGGGCCTTCACCCGCGGCTGTCCAATGAAGCATCTGGAGGTCACCGTCCGAATTGCCAAATGCCGCAAGGGGGCGGCGGCCGATCAACTTCTGAATGCCTACCGGTTTGCCCGGCCCATCATCAATGAAATCTATATCAGGCAACCGAATCAGGACGGGCTTGCCATCGCGCATCTCAAACTTCAATTTGATACTGCTTCCTACCACTTGCTCGGCAGGAATACCGTAGACCTTCTCGGTCCACGGCCTCATGAACTCAACGCCACCACCCGAAACGATGAAGGTCTTAAAACCATTCGTCCGGAGATATGCAAGCAGTTCTAACATCGGCTGGAAGACCAAATCCGTGAAGGGCCGGTTAAAGCGCGGGTGCTTGGCCGTAGCAAGCCAATCCTTGACAATCTTTTCAAACTCCCTTGTGGTCATGCCCGCATGGGAGGCCATGACAACCTCCACCGCCCCTTTTTCGCCGGATGTAACCAGGGCCTTCGTGTCGTTCTCGAGAATCGCCTTGAAGGGTTGTTTGTCTTTCCACTCCGGGTGCTGCGGAGCGAGAGCTTTTACCCGGTCAAGAGCGAAAAAACCCTGGAAATACATCGGCTGTTCGGCCCAGAGCGTTCCATCGTTGTCAAAGGTCGCAATCCGTTGCTCCGGCGGTACGTACTGTAAACTTGACTTGTCAGTTACCCCCCAAACAAATTCTATGATGGCCTGTTTTGACGTGCCCTCATTCCAGGAGGGTAGTGGGTCTGCGAGCACCACCCGGCCTGCCAGGATGGCCGGTCCCATGGCAAGAAGGACACAGGTTCGAAAGTAACTACTACCTTGTCCTGAATACGGTCGCAATTTTCTTCTAAACACCATGAAACACCTCCTTCTTCATTACTGGTTTCCACTTATACTTGGACTGAAGCTTTTTTCTTTCCCTCGACACTCCTTTTTACTCTCGACACTCGTTCTTACCACCTGAAGATGGCTGATACTATTGCCAAAAGCCCGAGGGCAGAGACCAATCCCGCCACAAACGTGGCGAGAGAGAGCGAGACCTTTAAATGTTGTTTTCTCAGGTTCCGCCTATATTGCCAGTTCTGTATCGCTGCGAGTGAGAGCGCAACCAATCCGATGGCAATCATGATCATCGCAAACTCGCGCGCACTGATCACCTGGGGACTTCGAGGTCGAACCGAAGCCCCTATCTCGAGCTGAAAGAATTTATAGATGGTAAAACCGAAGGTGATTAAGGAGGTGGCTGTTCTGACCCAGGCCATCAGTGTGCGTTCGTGGGAAAGCAATGTCCGCTCAAAAGAAAACCTTACGCTTGCATCCGAAGCAACTGCTGCTTGCAATGAGAATTCCGCCGATGCCGCATCCTTTTGGTTGGCCATCGAAATCGCTCCTTTCTCAAGTGACGAGGGTCGCATGTCGAGTGTCAGGTACCGAGGGAAAAGCACTTAGGGTTTTTATTTTCCCTCCGACACTCAATCCTCGACACTGTTCTCTTCGACACCCTTTACTCGACATTCCTGTTCTTCCCCTTGCCACCCCATCCTCAATGTTTATTTTATTTCTTCGACACTCTTTCCCCGACACTCGACACTTTCTTTTGCGACTTGCCACTCTCTTGTTACTGCAGCGCCATTGCCACACGGAAGCGCTCATCGCCGGTGAGGAAGTGATCGGCATCCTGGGCGTCCTTGCCCAGGTCGATCTCCACCCAGTTGACCTGGCCACTGAAGGCGTTCCCTTTCGGGCCATAGTCCGGAGACACCGGCGAACCCTCTTCGACGCCCACGTCCGCCGTTTCGTCGGCGGAGAAGGCGAAGGGCTCGGTGATCTCGACACGGCCTTCGCCGACCTTCTCGCCGTCGGTGTAGAGCGATACCGTGCCGCCCTTGGCCAAGCCTCCGCCGTCGTAGGCGAACTCAATCCGGACTTGGTGCTTGCCGGCCGGGATGTCCTTTGCGCCTTCGACGAAGAAATACTTGAGCCCCAGGAAGTTGTAGCAATACTTGAGCTTGCCGTCTTTGGCGTAGAAGCTGAAACCGCCGGTGAGGCCGCCCCAGGCGAAGATGACGCCTTCGGTCCGAGCGTCCGGGACGACCACTTCCGCCGTGAGGGCGAAGGACTTGTTCGTGAGGGAGAGGATCCCGTGTGGGGACAGACCCTTCATCCCGCCGAAGAGCATCTGCCGATTGCCGCGGACGAGCTGTGGCCGCCCGGCGACATCCGGATTGAAGCGCTCGGCGAGACGGTCATCGATCGGTATCACGTTATGCTTCGTGGCTTCGATCAGCCAGAGGCGCTGGAGCTCGCGGAGCTTCTCGGGCATCTTCTTGGCCAGGTCGTGGGCCTGGGTCCAATCGGTGTTCGTGTCGTAGAGTTCCCAGACGTCGTCGTCGAAAGCACGGGTCTTGACCGCGCCGACCTCCCATGGGGTGCGGTGCCGGGTGACCGCCGTCCAGCCCTTATGGTAGATGCCCCTGTTGCCGACGATCTCGAAGTACTGCGTTTCGTGCCGCTCCGACGCCTGGGCGGCATCGAACGAGTAGAGCAGGCTGAAGCCTTCGTACGGCTTTTGCTGGATGCCGTTGACGAAGGTCGGCTCCGGCAGGCCTGCCGCCTCGAGGACCGTCGGAGCCACGTCGATCACGTGGCCGAACTGGCTGCGGATCTCCCCCTTGGCCTTGATGCCCTTGGGCCAATGGACGATGGTGCCGTTCCGGGTGCCGCCCCAGTGCGAGGCGACCTGCTTGGTCCACTGGTACGGCGTGTCCATGGCATGGGCCCAGCCCACCGCATAGTGATTGTAGGCCTGCGGCCCGCCGAACTTGTCGATGTTCTCCTTCAGGAATTCCGGAGTTTCCAGATGAGCGAGCCCGTTGAGGGGGATCATCTCATTGAACGTGCCCTGGAGCGTGCCTTCCCCCGAGGCGCCATTGTCGCCGATGATATAGAAGATGAGCGTGTCATCCAGGATCTCCAGGTCCGCCAGCGCTTCGATGAGTCGCCCGACATGGTGATCGGTGTGCTCCAGGAACCCCGCATAGATTTCCATCTGTCGGGCCAGGATCGGCTTCATTTCGGGCGAAATGTCGTCCCAAGCCGGTATCTCCCGGTGGCGCTTCGTGAGTTCGCAGTCGGGCGGGATGACGCCCAGCTTCTTCTGTCGCGCAAAGGTCTCTTCACGCAGCTTGTCCCACCCCTGGTCGAACTTCCCCTTGTACTTTTCCGCCCATTCTTTCGGGACATGGTGCGGAGCGTGCGTCGCCCCGGGCGCGAAGTACATGAAGAAGGGCTTATCCGGCACCAGGGATTTTTGCCGGCGGACCCATTGGATGGCCTTGTCGGCCAGGTCTTCGGTCAGGTGGTATCCCTCTGCGGGGGTCTTCTTGAGCTCGACCGGCGTAACCCCTTCGTAGAGCGACGGGTAGTATTGGTTGGTCTCGGCGCAGATGAAGCCGTAGAAGTACTCGAAGCCGCTGCCGGTCGGCCACCTGTCGTAGGGGCCCGCCGGGCTGGTCTCCCAACAAGGCACTTCATGGCACTTGCCGAACTGCGCCGTACCGTAGCCATTCAACTTGAGCGTCTCGGCCAGCGGTGCGCAGGACTTCGGCCGGACCGAGCAGTTGCCGGGTGCCGATGTGGCCATTTCGGTAATGCCGCCCATGCCGACCGTATGATGATTGCGCCCGGTCAGCAGCGCCTGGCGTGTCGGCGAGCAGAGCGCGGTGGTGTGGAAACGGTTGTACTTCAAACCATTTTTTGCCAGCCGTTCCGCGGTCGGCGTATGACACGGGCCACCGAATGCGGACGACGCGCCAAACCCCACGTCGTCGATCAGCACGACGAGCACGTTGGGGGCGCCCTTGGGCGGTCGCAGCGGCTCGATGGGCGGATACTTGGTATCCGGGTCCTTCGCGTCGTAGGTGGTTAGCCCCACGTGGGGAATGTCTGGAATAGGTAAAACCTCGCGTTTGATCTTTCTGCGTTCTGCCATAGCTATATCCTCCTTTCAAAGTACCGAGTGTCGGGTGTCGAGTGGCAAGGGATAGACTTTCTCTGAAACGTTTCCCAAAAATCTCCCCTCCCCTTGGAGACTGTGTCGCAATTGTCATTCTGAGCCTTTGGCGAAGAATCTCTGTAATCGTTTCAGTTGAAATGATTAGATTCTTCGCTCCGTTCAGAATGACACAACCTAATTTCCCCCAATTACGACACAGTCTCTTGGTGGGAGGAAATGAAGGAGAGGGGGACCAACCGGTCTCTATTTTGTCCACCCCACCCTCGCCCTCCCCCATCGAAGGGGGAGGGAATACTTGGGAAATTTGTCTTTTGGTCACTCGCACTCATTTTTATTGCCGCGCCATGATCTTCTTCATGATCAGTTCGTCGTCCACGATCAGCTGGCCGCTGACGTCCAGCGTAACTTTATGGAGCTTGCCCTTGAACGGGAACGGGGCTTTATAATCGGATGTGACGGGCGAGCCAACGTCAAGGCCGACGGCAAAGCCGCCGCCCAACCCGAACGACATGGGGGTCGTGACGGCCATCTCAATCTGGCCCACCAGCTTTTTATCGATGTAGAGCTGGGCCCGACCGGGGGATCCTTTGCCGTGGCGAATATCGGGCTTGCCCGTCGGCTCAAACTCGAACCTCAGCTCGTGGCGTCCAGCCGGCACGCTGTCCTTGGACCGGACGATCGTGATTTCCTTGCCAACGTAGTTATGGACGTAGCACAGCTTCCCATCCTTGACGTAGAAGGAGTATCCCCCATCGACGCCCCCCACCGAAAGCAGCACACCCTCAGCCCCTTCCTTGGGGATCTCCACATCGGCGGTGATGCTGTGCGGCCGGTTCAGCATGCTGGTGCCGACTGCTCCCGATATCGGCTGCGTGTTTGGGTAAAACGTGTAGCTCTTGCGGTCGACCGCAATCTGGGGGCGCTCATCCAGGGCGCGCAGCATGACGCGGCCGTCCACGGGCAGGACGTTATATTTGCCAGCCTCGACGTACCACTGGGCCACCATCTCGATCAGTTTGGCCCGATTTTCCGCGGCCACGTTGTAGTTCTCGGCGAAGTCCCCGGCCACGTGATAGAGCTCCCAGTGATTCGCGTCGAGCTCGGTCAGCATCTGGGCCGGAATGGGCTCGCCGACCGGTTTGCCAGCCTCGGTAAACGACGGGCCTGGCCACGGACAGACCGCGCGCCAGCCGTCATGGTAGATGGAACGGTGGCCCAGCATCTCGAAATACTGCGTGATGTGCCGGGTTGGCGCGTTGGCGTTGTCGAGGACGTGGGTGAAGCTCAAGCCCTCGATCGGCGACTGGGTGACACCCCGGATCTTCGTCGGGGGCTCTATCCGCAGAAGCTCGAGGACCGTCGGGACCATGTCGATGGCATGGGCGTACTGCGTGCGAACCTCCCCCTTGGCCTTGATGCCTTTGGGCCAGTGGACGATGAACGGGTCGCTGATGCCGCCGCGGTAGGTCTCGCGCTTCCAGCGGCGGAAGGGCGTGTTACCCGCCCAGGTCCATCCCCACGGATAATGGTTGTAGTATTTCGGCCCGCCCAGGTCATCGAGGGCTTTCAGGTTATCTTCCAGAGACTCGGGCACAGAGTTGAAAAACAGGTTTTCGTTGACCGATCCGGTCGGGCCGCCTTCGGGGCTGGCACCGTTGTCGGAGATGAACATGATGAGCGTGTTCTCCCACTCGCCGATCGTTTTCAGGAATTCAAACAGGCGGCCGTAGTGGTAATCCGTGTGGGAGAGGAATCCCGCGAACACCTCCATCATGCGGGCATAGACCTTCTTCTCATCCGGCGAGCACTGGTCCCACGGCTTGACATCGGGATCGTGGCGGGAGAGCTCGGCGTCCTGCGGAACGATGCCCAGTTTCTTCTGGCGTTCAAAAACCATCTCCCTGTACTTGTCCCAGCCCATGTCGAACTTGCCCTTGTACTTGTCCGCCCACTCCTTGGGCGCATGGTGGGGGGCATGCCCGGCGCCCGGGCAGAAGTACATGAAGAACGGCTTGTTCGGCGCATTCTGCTTGGCGTCGGCGATGAAGCTGATCGCCTTGTCTGTAATATCCTCGGTGAAGTGATAGCCCTCCTCCGGCGTCTTGGGCGGGTCGACCGAGTGGTTGTCGTAGGTCAGGTCCGGGTAGTACTGGTGCGTGTCGGCGCCGAGAAAGCCGTAGAACCGCTCGAACCCGCGGCCCAGCGGCCAGCGGTCGTAGGGCCCCGCCCCGGTAAACTCGGTGGCCGGGGTGAGATGCCACTTGCCCAGGGCAAAGGTGTTGTAGCCGTGCTGGAGCAAAATCTCCGACAGGAATCCGTTCTCGAACGGGATGTAACCATTGCTGCCGGGAAAGCCGGTCGATCCTTCGGTGATGCAGGACATCGCATTGGAATGGTGGTTGCGGCCGGTTATGATGCACGAGCGGGTCGGCGAACATAACGCCGTGGTATGCATGTTGTTAAAGAGCAGTCCGTTTCTCGCCAGATTGTCTATGTTTGGCGTTTCAATGGGGCTGCCGTAGCAGCCCATCTGGCCGAAACCTGTGTCGTCCTGCACAATGAAAAGGACGTTCGGCATCCCCTCCCTGGCTCGCAAGGGCTCCGGCCAGGCCGGCTGTGATACATCAACCGTTCGTCCAATCACTCCCGAAAAAGCTGTCCCTGGTTTGTACTCTTTCAGTGCCATAAGAAACCTCCTTTCATAGAGAGTGACGAGTGTCGAGTGACAAACTGAGTACCGAGGGAAAAGGCAGAGACCTTTTTCTTCTCAACACTCTTGTTTTGTCACTTATCGCATTACTTTCCGTGACAGTGCTTAACCTTCTTTCCACTGCCGCAGGGACACGGATCATTTCTCCCTGCCTTGGCCAATTTTGTTTTGAGATCCGTTTCCTCTCTTGCCAGGATAGCCATGACCTCGGATGCCGGCCGATTTCGGCGGAGCAGATCGGCCATGATCCGCATGGGTCTGTCCGCATGCTTGAAGAAGGTCTTGTAGCCGGCACAGAGATAATTCAATCCTGCTTCTCCATCGGGCGTCTCGATAAAACGGTTCTTAGGACATTCTCCGTTGCAGATATGTAGGACTTCACATTCTCGACAATATCGGGGGAGCGACGTCTTCTTGTCCTGCCCGAACCCAAGCTGCTTCTCCGAAGTCACGAGATCGATCAAGGAAGTCTTCAGGATATTCCCAAGGTAGTGGTCTGGCTCGACAAAGTGGTCGCAGGAATAGAGGTCTCCATTATGCTCGAGGGCCATACCCAGGCCGCAGGTGGGTCCAAAAATACAGACCGTGCCTGCCATCCCGAGCCATCCGGCAAGAGCTCCGTCGAAGTTGAGAACAAACGTGTCGCCAACATCCCTTCTCACCCACTGGTCGAAGATACCGATCAGGAAACGACCATACTGCTCAGGTTGCACAGACCGTTCCGTAACCCCACTGGGATCATAATTCCCCCTTCCCCCTCTTATCTTAAGAGGGGGGGCCAGAGGCGGGGGTGTTATGTTAAGGGAGGGGCTAACCCCATCTTTGCCTCCCCTTAAGCTAAGGGGAGGAATGGAGGGGTTATGATTCTCCCTTTCAACGACAGGGATAAACTGGATGTAATGCGCTCCGACTTCATCCCGAAAGAACCGGTAGAGAGCTTGAGGATGATCGGCATTCTTTCTGTTTACGGTGCAGAGGATGTTGAATTCTACCTTGTGTTTCTGAAGCAGCCGCTCCGCGCGCAGGACCAGTTCAAAGGTCCCATGGCCTCCTCTGTCTTTACGGTAAAGGTCGTGAATCTCCTTCGGACCATCCATGCTCAGGCCAATAAGAAACTTGTTCTCGTGAAAGAACCGGCACCACTCGTCGTTCAGAAGGATGCCATTCGTCTGGAAGGTATTTTCGATCCGGGTGCCTGGCTTTCCGTATTTTTTCTGGAGTTCCACGGAGCGCTTGAAAAAATCGAGCCCCATGAGGGTCGGCTCTCCGCCTTGCCATGCCACCGTCACCTGAGGGACCTGGTGGGCTTCGAGAAGCTGCCGTATATAAGCCTCGTGAACCTCATCCGACATGCGAAAGCTGCTTCCCGGATAGAGGTCCTGCTTTTTCAGGAAGAAGCAGTAGTCGCAGTGAAGATTGCAGGCCGATCCCGTGGGTTTGGCCATGATATGGAAGGCCCGCGGAACTTCAGACTGAGACATAAGTTATCTCCTTTTGGCTAACCTGGTCATGGCAGAATGCCAGTTCATTTTTGCTAAACCTCAATCAAAAAGAGTGCCCTTACTTCCCGAAAGTATCGATCATAAAATCCCTCCTCACCTCCCTTTGTCAAAGGGAAGAATTACTCCTCTTTGAGAAATGGTTCGACAGGGCTCACCATCCTGAGCTTGTCGAAGGAGAGGGGCGAGGGGAGATTTTGCCAAAGATATCCGTTTTATTACGACACGGTTAATGAGCACGGGATCTACCCGTTTCGATCATATTCACGAGGTCGTCCGTAGTCAGCAGCCGAGATTCCTCTCCGGACATCACGAGCATCTTGTTGGTTTTTAGGTCGACACCGATCAGCAAGAGGCCGGGGTTCTTCCTCAACACGGCGATGGTAAAGTCAGGCTGAGTGCCGGCCAAATCAAAAAGAACCACGTCGGGCCGGGCTGCGTCCAGCCTTTGCAGGGCATCCGGGAGCAATGGGTTGATTTGCAATATCTGAAATTGCAAGCGCCCCTGCAAGTTAGCGCCAACGGTTGAGACCACCAAATCACTACCATAGAGCACAACCCTTCGTAACTTATCCATCGGCAGTCTCCTCAAAAGGTGCAAGAATGAGCACCATTTTTTCTCTTTTTTGGGTGGGAGACTATCAAAGAGGTCCCGACATGTCAATGTCCCTTGGGAACAGTCGAAGTGCAGTCAAAGGGACAATAAAAGTGTAGTACCGGAATGTGCGGGACTGTACTTTTATTCAACCTCATGTGGGGAAGCAAGGGAGAGAATGAAATAAGCTGGAAGCAAAACTGCAAGGAAGACCAGAATAATCAGTACCCGGAATGAGCGAATTCTTTCAAGGCAACCCTTCCTCTTTTTGCCAGATGCCTACTTCACTAACTTCATGCCTCTGGCGTACTGGATCGCTTGCGAGCGATTCTCAACATGGAGCCGCTCAATGATCTCGCCGATGTGATACTTGATCGTCCGTTCAGCAAGACACAGTTTGGCCCCAACCTCCTTATAGGTCAATCCTTGAGCCACAAGGGTCAGGACTTGAATCTGACGAGCGGAAAGGGCCTCTGTTTTTGCTTCGACAGATTTGATTGACTTGCTCTCCAACGCTTGCCGGGCGAACTCTTCCAAAACCCGGCTGGCAAGACCCGTCGAAAGGGGCACCTCACCTCGGGCCAATCCCAAAAATAGGGAAAAGAATTCGTCCACGTCAAGAGTCTTCAGCAAGTAGCCGCAAGCCCCGTTCTTAATCGCCTCGAAGAGGTCTTCATCCTCGGCTGACATGGTAAGCATTACAATCTTAACATCAGGCAGTTCCGCTTTGATCAGGCGGGTAGCGGCCAGCCCATCGAGGTTCGGCATCTGAATGTCCATCAGAATGATTTCAGGATGCAAGGTGCGGGCCTTCTCCAAAGCCTCCATTCCATCGCGTGCCGTGCCGACAACCTCGATGCCTCGAAGGTTCAGCAGGTTTTTGAGTCCGTCAAGAAAAAGAGGGTGATCATCTACCAGTAACGTCTTCATGGCGCCCCTCTTTTCCATGGCACTCGAACGATGACCTGTGTCCCTTTGCCGGGCGTAGACTTCACCTCAAGGTGAGCTCCCACTGCTTCGGCGCGGCCGGTCATCGCCCGCAAACCAAAGCCCCGGTCATCGCCAAGGGCAGTCGGATCAAAACCCCGGCCGTCGTCTTCCATTATGATTTTCACCTCGCCGCTATCGAGGGCAAAGATCACTCGTGCTGACCGGGCACCGGCGTGTTTCCTTATATTGGTTAACGCTTCCTGGATGATTCGTTGCAGTTGTGTCTCGATGGCCTCCCCCAGGCATTCGTTTTCTATTTCCTGAGGAATGACCAGGTCAGTTTCAATTCGGACATTCTGGCTGTAGTTCAAGACGTAATGGCGCAAGCCTGAGAAAAACTGACCATTTGAGGACCAGGTCTTGACTCCGAATAGGTACTCTCCGACTTGGGCCTTCCCTTCCTGGATGACCTCGGCCAGTTGGTTTAGGCAGGTTCCAATCCCGGCTACGTGCCCCTGGGCGAGGAGTTCACTCGCGGTCTTGCATTGCAAGTGCGCTGCCGCCAGGGCTTGACCGACTCCGTCGTGAAGCTCCCGTGCCAGCCACTCTCTCTCTTCCAGACTGGCCAGCTTTCGCTGGTGGTCCTCGATCTGCTTCTGGGTTCTTTTCTCCTCAGAGATATCCGAGAACAGAAGCAGCTTTCCCACCCCGAAGTTGCGCCGACCAACCAGGGGGGAGATATGGACCTGATAGCAGCGAGCATCACCCAGCCAAACCTCATCTTGCGTTGAAGCCGGAGTGAGGGCAAGGTCCAATAAATCGGGATACGCAGCAAATACCTCAACGGCCTTGCGGCCAATGACCTTTGACCTGGTAACCTCAATCAATCCCTGTGCTGCTCTGTTCAGATCTACGATACGGTTCTCTCTGTCGACGACGATCATGCCGTCACGCATCTGTTCAGTCGCACGATTGCGCGCCACTGGCACAACATTGAACATCCGGAAGTAGAAGAGCGCAACGAAATAGTTCAGGAAGATGATGTTTGACGCGAGTTCGATCATTTCGAGTGGCTTTACTGGGTTCACACCCGCCACATTGAGAAAATAGAGGGTGCGGCTTCCCAGCATATTGAGAAGGATCAGACCAACAGGCCAGCGTTGAAGCGGCGAGCGAATAAAAAGCCAGATGAAGATGGAAATGGTTACTACACTCAGTAATATACCGTACCCCATCATTCCGCAATCAAAGACTCCCGGGGTAGAATGAACTCTTTCGTCTATCCATAGGTTAGCCCATACCAGATGATGAGCATCGTTCGTGAAAGACAGCGGAATAAAGAACAGGGTCGGAATGGTGACTAATATAATGGTAACGCGGTTAAGCCCTGTATCAAACCCGGCGTATCCCAGAGCGAAGGCAAGTCCTGCCACTGCAATCGGGAGCAAACAAAATTCCTCAATTTGAAACCAGAAGACCTTGGTGGGAAAATCAGTGGCTGCAATCTCCAGAATGCACGCCATTAGCCAGATGCCTGAAAAGAACATGAGAAATGCAAGGCCCGTTGCTCCCGGGACACTCCTGTGGCGCCAGCTATAAATGGCCACCACCGAACTGAGGCAAACCCCGGTTACCATCGGCCAGATGTACGGAGTGTATTGATACGGCCAGTCCATTTTAGGCTCTCTCGACAGCAGGACAACCCTAATTGGTCAAGACAATACCACAATAAAGAATTTATGCCAATCAAATTCTGGCATACTCTGAAATTCATCCTTCCTCATGAGGAAACCGTATTCTTAGAAACCGAACCTGGCAGACTCCCTCCAACGCGCCAGGATGGGGTTGGCAGGGCCGCCTTCGCTCTCGCGGGAATGACATTTTGAAAAGCGTTTGTTCAGGGGAGTTTTCGAACCGAAAAATTGATACTCGAGAGGAAATTTTAGAGCTGGTGATCTACGCGCTGACCAGAAAGAGCAGACTTCTTGCTTTGAACCCTTTCTCTTGCTAAAATTCAAACTGGGATGCATGCCAAAACTTAAGAACGGGAGGCAAAAATAGATCAGACCTTTATTCAAAGGGCAGCGAGGGACATTATTAACTCTAAAAAGACCGTGGCCTTCACCGGTGCAGGCATTTCGGTCGAAAGCGGGATCCCTGCTTTCCGGGGCGCTCAGGGTCTCTGGGAGAAATATGACCCCGAGGAGTATGCCCATATCCATGCCTTTCATAAGAATCCTGAAAAGGTCTGGCTGATGCTGAAAGAGATGTTCTCTCTTATCATGGTGGCAAAACCGAATCCTGCCCATTATGCACTGGCTGAATTGGAGCAGATGGGTCTTCTCTCGTCCATCATCACTCAGAATGTGGACGGCCTTCACCAAGCTGCCGGAAGTCGAAAAGTCATCGAATTCCATGGGACGCATCGGACCCTCTCCTGTCTAAACTGTTCCAGAAAGATGGACGGCCAGTCTCTCAGCCTTGAGGATCTCCCTGCTCGGTGTCCAAATTGTTCCGCATTTCTTAAACCGGATGTCGTCCTTTTCGGAGAACTGATCCCCTGTGAGGCACAACTGCTGTCTTTTGACGAATCGGAGAAGAGCCAGCTCATGCTGGTCATCGGGACTTCCGCAGCCGTCTATCCGGCTGCCTCTATTCCCATGAGGGCAAAGGAGTGCGGAGCCATGATCATTGAGATCAACAAGGAACCCACCCCGGCGACAGACCTGATATCAGACTATCTGATCTTCGGTTCTGCAGGGGAAATCATCCCTCAAATTGTTAAAGAGGTCCGGAGGAGTCAGGATAACACTTCAGTCAAATCCCTCTAAATCTCCCTTTTACAAAGGGAGACTTTAAATTCTCCCCTTAGAGAAAAGGGGCAGGGAGGATTTTTAGGTTAGGGGTACTTCTTGAATGAATTCAGCGGGGTAAGATCAACTATGACGTTACTCAAGTCAGACAAGAAAACTATTGCAATCTCTGTTTAATGGTGATATGATTTATTCGTTAAGTATTCAATATGGCTTAATTTTCCTGTTTTGCCTGCAGACAAAATGAATGACTGACATCAGGCAGCAGGTAATTACAGGTGATAAAGAATATTTGAAGGAACAACAAGAAGAATCTGTCGAAAAGGTCATCTATGATGACCTCCAAATTGCAAACCTGCTTTTTGGCGCCCATGGTGAAAACCTAAAGCGCATTGCCAGAAATGTTGGTGTAAAGATCAATGCAAAAGGCAATGCCTTAACCCTCCAGGGTGACGATCTTGACGTTCATTTATCTCTCCGGGTACTCAATGACCTCTATGGCCTTCTGAAGAAAGGGTATCCCCTCTATCCCGCGGACATCGACTATGCCATCCGGATGGTCTCTGATGATTGGACCACTAACCTCGAGGATATCTTTCTCGATACAGTCTACATCTCCTCTAAAAAGCGGGTGATCACACCGAAGAGCCTTGCTCAGAAGCGTTACATCGATGCGATTCGAAAATATGATCTCGTCATTGGGATCGGTCCTGCTGGAACGGGAAAGACCTATCTCGCTATGGCGATGGCTGTTGCCTCTCTCATGAAACAGGAAGTGGAAAGGATTGTCTTGACCCGACCTGCAGTCGAGGCTGGGGAAAAACTTGGGTTTTTACCTGGAGATATCGCCGAAAAGGTAAATCCTTACCTTCGCCCCCTGTATGATGCCCTCCATGATATGATGGATTTCGACCGTGCTTCCAGATTGGTGGAAAGGAGTGTGATTGAGGTTGCTCCCCTTGCCTTTATGAGAGGCCGAACCCTCAATGATTCCTTCATCATTCTGGACGAGGCTCAAAATACGGGGGTCGAGCAGATGAAGATGTTCCTGACCCGCCTGGGTTTTGGCTCCAAGGCAGTCATCACCGGTGACATTACACAGGTGGATCTTCCTGAGCATAAAGTGTCCGGGCTGATCGAAATCCAGTCGATCCTGAAGGATATTGAAGGAATCGAATTCGTCTACTTCACAGAAAAGGATGTGGTCAGACATCCCCTTGTCCAGGATATCATCAAGGCCTATGACAGGGCAGAGGAGCGTCGAAACCGCAAGAAAGAGATCAACGTTCTTTAATCTCCTTTTGCCTCCCTTTAGAAAAAGGGGGATAGGAGGTTTTATTAGGCTGGAGGCTGAAGGTCCAATTGATGAAAACCACCATTAAGAGACTCACCCGATATCTCCCAGTCTTCAAACCCACCAACGGAACAGAGGAGCCTTCCTGGATGGAGAAGGTCAAGACCCCTTCTTTTCAGAAATGGGCGATTGCCATTGGGTCAACCCTGATTCTCACCCTGCTCCTCTCACCGACCCTCCAGCTTCCTCCGAAGGAATATAAGCTTGGAGACATAGCCACAAAGGAGGTTAAATCGACCCAGGATCTCCTCGTCGAAGATGAGAGGTCTACCCAGGAAAAAAGGTTGGAAGCAGAAAGATCGGTTCTTTCCGTCTACGACTATGACCCGGGAATCCTGAGGAATGCGGAGAGTCAAATCCGATCTACGTTTGAAACGTTGGCAGCTTCTATCCAGAAAGGAGAAAAGGGAATCGACCAAATTGCCAATCGGAGAAGGATATGGGAATCTTCTCTTCCAATCTCCCTCAATCAAAAGGAGTGGTTGCTTCTCGAAAAAGATCGTTTCCATCTCTCCATTGGTGAGACAGCTTTGGGTCTACTGGCTTCCCTTCTGAAAAAAGGGGTGGTCAATGATAAAGGTCTCCTTGACCCTGATTCCGGAAAGGGAATCACTCTCCGGGATATTCAGACTCGCGAAGAAAGAAGAAGTTTCCCTCCGTTTTCCTTTTTTGACTTCAAGGAAGCGAGAAACAAACTCCGGACTCAGGCCGATCTCCTGTCACCCACCATCGAGAGAGAGCTCGCGCCCATTGTTTTAAAAATTGCAGAACCCTTCTTGAAACCTAATCTCACCTTCAACAAAGATGAGACGGAAGAAAGAAAAAGGGTTGCGAGAGAGAGGGTCAACCCCGTCTATTTCCAGGTTAAGAGGGGAGAGGCGATCGTCAGGGCAGGAGACCGTCTCCAGGAAGAAAACCTTCTCAAGATCAAGGCCCTGAGAAAAGCCCAGGAAAGCGGTTATTTCGTCTCCATCCTCATCGGGATTGGCCTGCTCACTTTCCTTACCCTGTCCAGTCTCTACCAGTTCTCTACCAAGAATATCCGAAAGATCAGCCTCTCTATCAAGGATCTTCTCTTTTTATCATCCATCCTCCTGGGGCTTTTGGCCCTTCTCAAGCTCTTTCTTGCAATGACCGAGATTCTGGGCGGGGAATTTCTCTCCATCCCTTCCTCCTCTTACCTCTATCTCTTTCCCATTGCGACAGGAGCCATGATCGTTCGGATTGTCATTCACTCCGAGGTGGCCATCTTCTTTGCCATCCTCTCCAGTTATTTCTCGGCCGCGATGATAGGAAACCAGCTTTCCTACTTCATCTATTATCTGGTCGGGAGTGTGGTCGGCGCCCATCTCGTGGCCCGATGCGAACAGCGGAGCCTCATCATCAAAGCAGGGGTTTCCGTGGGAGGACTGAATCTGCTCATCATCCTGGCTTCGAACCTCATTTCCGGAAATCCTCTCAAAATGAGCCTCCTCTCCGATCTCATCATGGGATTTGCAGGAGGCATTCTCTCCTCTGTCCTGGTGTTGGGTCTGACACCGATTGTCGAAGGTCTATTCAGGTATACGACCGATGTCAAACTCCTGGAGCTTGCCAACCTCGACAATCCTCTTCTGAAGGACCTAACCCTTCAGGCACCTGGAACCTATCATCACAGCGTCATCGTCGGAAGCCTGGTCGAGGCTGCAGCCAAGTCTGTCTCTGCCAATCCCCTGCTCGCAAAGGTCAGTGCTTACTACCACGATATCGGGAAACTGAAGAAGCCTCTTTATTTCATTGAGAACGTTGGAGGCCTCGAGAACAAACACGATCACCTCTCACCCAGCATGTCGAGCCTTATTCTGATTTCTCATGTCAAGGATGGCGTGGAATTGGCCCGGGAAAACCGCTTGGGGGAACGGATCACTCGCATCATCGAACAGCACCATGGAACCAGCCTGATCACTTTCTTCTATCAGAAGGCAAAGGAGCAGGAAAATCCTGAAATGGACTCTCTCAATGAGAAGGACTTTCGTTATCCCGGCCCAAAACCGCAGACCAAGGAGGCGGGTCTGGTGATGCTGGCCGACGTCGTTGAGGCAGCCTCTCGCACCCTTACTGACCCGACTCCTGCTCGCATCAAAGGCCTGGTCCAGCAGAGGATCCAGAACATTTTTTTAGATGGGCAATTGGAGGAATGTGAGTTGACCCTGAAGAACCTTCACAACATTGAAGAGAGCTTCACACGAGTTCTAACCGCCTTCTTCCACCAGCGGATCGGATATCCTATTCCTTCCCCTTCGGAGCCCCCTAAGAGGAACCATGAAAGTCTGGGTTCGAAACCTGCAAAAACCTACCCCTTTAGACTTAAAAAAATTTAGGAAAATAGCTAAGAGAATCCTGACCGAGCTTGCCGTCCCGGATGCTGAAGTCAGCATCTCCTTTGTGGACGATCTTCAGATTCAGGAACTGAACCGGCGATATCTGAACCGTGATAAGCCAACCAATGTCCTTGCTTTTTCCATGAGAGAAGGGGAGTTTGTTCCCCTCCACCCTCAGCTCTTGGGGGATGTAGTCATCTCCGTGGACACAGCACGGCGCCAATCAAATCGTTTCGGCCTGAACGAAATGGAGACGATCATTCTGCTGATGATCCACGGCATCCTTCACCTTCTTGGCTACGAGCATGAGGGAACAAAAAAGGGATCTCGCGAAATGACCCTGAAACAGAAAGAGCTGCTTC
>DATIGG010000498.1:0-10746 GCA_035454825.1 Thermodesulfobacteriota bacterium
GCTTCCCCAATAATGGAATCTTCTCTCCGATCAGTAGAAGAAGGCCCATAATGATAATGAAGACACCCAGAAGAATAAGCAGTTTCCCCAGACCGCCAAATTCAGTCATTGCTCTCCCAGCATGCCAAGTTCAAATGTCAAAATCCCTGCCTGCGGCAGGCAGGCAATTGTCAAATCACTCCTCGTTTCTCCTTCCCTCTTGACACTTTCTCTTCACGTAGGTACCTTTCTTTCTCGCTGTAAATACAACCACAATACTGCTGACGGTAAAGTCCCATTGCTTTTGAGACTTCTACCCCCTTCTTCCAGCCCCGTCGATAATCTTCATAAAGGAAAGGAATACCCGCTTCTCTGGCGACACGTTCCCCGATTTCTTTGATGAGGTCATGCTTTTGATAAATGCTGTAAAGGAGGGTCGTTGAGAACCCATCAAAATGGTTCCTTTGGGCTTCGCGGGCTGTCGCTTGGAGTCGGACCGTATAACAATATTGACACCGATTTTCAGGACAAGGGGCGACCTTTCTTAGAAATTCTTCGAGCCTGTATTCATCCTGGTAGATAACATCCAATTCCGATTTCTCGGAGTAAAACTTCAGGGCATCCAGTCTCTTTTGATATTCCAGGTAGGGGTGGATATTGGGATTGAAGAAATAGCCCACTACCTCCTCCCCTTTGTTTTTCATGAGTAGAAAGGGAAAGATGGCACAATTTGCACAGCAAATATGGAGAAGGATTCTCATGCTCTGACGCTTACACTCTTATTTTCTATCTAATGCCCCATGCCCAGAGGGGCCCTCGAAGCATGAAAATTGATAACCCCCCACTATTCCCCCCTTAATTTAAGGGGGGATGAAGGGGGATTAGAGTTGCGGTTACGAAGCCCGTTTCGTTTAGTGTCAAGCGGTTACGTCAAGTCTTAAGAGCAACGACCTAACCGAATGACGATACGGGCCCTGCACCATATTAGGTACAGGGCGGGCATCGTGGCCGTGAGAACGCGATCTTCATTTTTTATCTGAATCACTGGAAAGACCAGATTTTGAAGATCTGATTTAAGACCTCCTTCTTCATCTTTAACATCTCCTGCTTCGATTTGCAGCGAATCGTTCCCGCGGCTGCCCCTGGATGGCCATCACCGATGTTCAATGTCCTCATGATCTCCCCGATATTCTTGCTCATCACCTGCTGGTTTGCCCTAATTGAAAGGGACATGGAAATACCCAGATGGTTGCTCTTCACCCCGTGGTCCAGCAAGTTGTAGATCTCCAAAACACCCATCGATTCCGGATAAATCAGAAAGGCCAGGTTTTTGATCAGATGGGGTCTCCGTTGGTACGGGGTGAGATCGATCACCGCCATCTCTTTTTGATGATCCTGCTCCAGGAAAGAGGAAGAATCCTTAATAACCTTGATCATTCTTCCCTCTTCCTCCTGGTACTGTTTCAGCCGCTTCTGGACAAAGGAAAGGGTTGCCACCTCCCGAATGGGACGGTCCCGGAGCTGCTGAACCAGGTTCCTCATATAGGCAAAGTGATCTTCATTCGTCTGGAAATGACCTTTAAGCGTCCAATCGATTACTTTGCCAGGAGTCTCCCTTCTCCACTCCTCGATCGATGCGTAGGAAAAACTGTCGATGGTATCGGCTTCCTCAACAGCCTCCGAAAAATAGGAGGGGAGTTCCGTCTTCTCAGAGAAATAGTCATAGACGACCCGGCTGCAGCTCGGCTTCAATTCAAACCGGCCGGCAATCGATTGCAGGTCGATTCCCCGATAGGCCAGCTCTTCCCTGTTTCCTTCGTGATGATCAAACCAGAGACCACACTGGAGGGGATAAGGCAAATCACAAACCACATCCTTTTCGGTGATCGAGATCTGGGATTTCGTAATGGTGAGAGGTCCAGTGAAGACCAATCGATCCACTCTTAGGGCCCAGGCGCAGAGGGCTGCACTCACGATGCCGTCGAAATCGTTGTGAGTAATGATCTTTTCGTAAGCTCCCTTTTCGGGACACGAGGAGGCCCGTTCCATGGAAAAGACTTAACAGACAATCAGACGTGGGTCAAATGCACTCCGTATTCCTCCTCTCCCTCGGGGAGAGGATAGAGGTGAGGGGTGACAGAGAAGCGTCGGTTGACAGGAAGGAGGAAATCCTTTAAAATGAAAATGAATTTCAATTTCAAAGAGAGGACTTCATGGAAACAAACCAGTTTAAGACCTTGATTTCAGGAGGAGGGCTCAAGACGACGAAGCAGCGAGAGGAGATCCTCAACGTCTTTCTTAATTCGCCCGGCCATAAAAACCTCTCACAGCTCTATGTTCAGGTGGCCAAAGTCAATCCTAAGATTGGCTACACCACGGTCTACCGGACCTTGAAGCTTCTGACCCGCCTTGGACTGGCAACGGAACGAAAATTTGCAGACGGCGAAACGCGATACGAACGGACCTCTCAGGGAAGTCACCATGACCACCTGATCTGTCTTGACTGCGGGAAGATCATTGAATTTGAGGACAAGGTCCTCGAGACTCTTCAGACCACGATCGCCCAACGCTACCATTTTAGACCCTTTCACCACCGTCTGGAGCTTTACGGCCTTTGTTCAGACTGCGCTTCAAAAAAAGGGAAAACCAGGGAGAAAATCATAAAGAATGAAATGCGGCTTGCCTGAGACACGATCGTTCACCCCTTTCAGAGAGAACATCATGCTGATCGGAAATCCCAATGTTGGGAAATCGGTGATCTTTAATTATCTGACGGGAAAATATGTCACGGTGTCGAACTATCCTGGAACCACCGTGGAGGTAAGCCGGGGCGTCCTGTCGGGTCCTCAAAAACATTGTCAGGTGGTGGATACTCCTGGAGTCAATTCCCTCATCCCGATGTCAGAGGATGAGAAAGTGACCCGGGATATTCTTCTCCATGAGCCTCCCACTCACCTCATCCAGGTCATGGATGCGAAGAATATTCGTCGGGGCCTCCTCATTTCGCTCCAGTTGCTGGAGATGAATCTTCCATTTCTCGTGGTCCTCAATATGTGGGACGAGGCAAAAAGCCGCGGCATTGGGATTCAGACCCAGGCCTTGTCGAAGATCCTGGGAACCCCGATCCTCAAGACCGTGGCCACCCGGCGAAAGGGTCTCGAAAAGATCAGGGAAAATCTGAAACCCCACTGCGCTTCGCCGATCTCCGTCTCCTATCCCGAGGCCATAGACGCGGGTGTCTCCCGTATCATCTCGATCCTTCCCGAGGCTCCGATCTCGAGACGCTCCCTGGCCCTTATGCTCCTCTCCGGGGACGAAAGCCTGACGGATTGGCTCCATCAAAACCTTTCAGAGGAGACGATCCTGAAGATTGAAAAGATCCGGCAGGAGGTCCAGCATCACTTTGCTGAACCCATCGGTTATTTGATTACTCAGGCACGACTCTGGAAGGTTGATGAAATCCTGGCAGAGGTAGTGTCGGCCCGGAAGGAACCCTTTAAAAGCTTCTCCATTTCCCTGGGAAGCCTTTCGATCCATCGCTTCTGGGGAATCCCTATCCTTCTCTTTGTACTGTTTGTGACCTATGAATTTGTCGGGGTCTTTGGTGCTCAAGTCAGCGTTAAATTTTTGGAAGAAACGGTCTTCGGTCAATGGGTCCTTCCTCATCTCATCCAGGTGACTCATCGTCTCATCCCCGTTCCCGTTCTTCAGGAATTCCTCGTTGGCCCTTACGGCCTTTTTACAATGGCCCTGACCTACGCAATTGCCATCGTTCTTCCCATTGTGGGCTATTTCTTTCTGATCTTCGGACTCATGGAAGATTCCGGATATCTGCCCAGGCTCGCTGTCATGACCAACCAGGTCTTTAAAAAGATGGGGCTCAATGGCAAGGCCGTCTTGCCCATGGTCCTTGGACTCGGGTGTGATACCATGGCCACCATGACCACCCGGATTCTGGAGACAGAGAAGGACCGAACCATTGTCACCTTTCTGTTGGCCCTGGGCGTTCCCTGCTCAGCCCAGCTTGGAGTGATCCTCGGGATGTTCGCAGGTCTTCCCCTCTTCTATTTTCTCATCTGGATTGGAGTCATTGCCGGTATCCTTGCGATCGTCGGATATTTAGCCTCACGGGTCATTCCGGGAGAGGCCTCTGATTTCATTCTCGAGATTCCTCCTCTCAGGGTCCCCCAGTTCTCAAATGTCATGATTAAAACCTTGGCCCGGATCGAATGGTACCTCAAAGAAGCGGTTCCCCTCTTTCTCCTTGGAACGTTGCTCCTCTTCCTCCTCCATCAGGCAAAGCTGTTGACGCTCCTTGAAACAGGGCTCTCCCCCCTGATCACCCAATTCTTAGGGCTCCCTGCCAAAGTCACGGAGGCCTTTATCATTGGATTTCTTCGAAGAGACTATGGGGCAGCAGGCCTCTTCGTTTTGGCCAAAGAAGGAAAACTCACTCCCCACCAGATTCTCGTGAGTCTCGTGACGATGACCCTTTTCATTCCCTGCATCGCCCAATTCTTCATGATGATCAAGGAGAGGGGGTTCCGGAAGACCCTCTGGATGATTGTGGTGCTTTTTCCCCTTGCCTTTGGGATGGGGGGAGCGCTCCATTTTCTACTGAAGTGGATAGGAGTCTAAGATGGTCGATCCAGCCTCACAGCGCTGTCCTCTTTGTGGAAAACAGTTTACTGAAAGCGAGATGAATTGCACCTCGGGTTGTCTCCTTTCAAGACATTGTCATCTCATCTGTTGCCCTCATTGTGGCTACTCTTACAAGGAACAATCGGCGATCGTCGATTTTTTTAAGAAACTTCTGAAGAAGAAAGGCTAACCCATGGAGAGAGAAGCAGAAAAGAAAAGGGGACCCCACCGAAAGATGCGGGGAACAGTGAACGGTGTCGAAGAGGACCGGATTGACGAGATCCTTGAGCTCATCTGGACCCTGAGGGAAAGGGGTGCCTCTGATCTGGATCAGCTCCTCGAGAAGACCCGGGACGCCGAGGTAAAATCGATCCTCCGGATGATGATTCGGGATGGCCTTTTTGAGATGGAAGGAAACCGGATGGTTCTCAAAGAAAAGGGAGAGGAAAAGGCCAGAGAACTCATCCGACGCCATCGCCTGACCGAGAGGCTTCTCCTGGAGATTTTTGAAATTTCAGAAGATGAGGTTGAGGAGGAAGCCTGTAAGCTTGAACATATTCTGAGCCCCAATGTCACAGATAGTGTCTGTACCTTTCTCGGCCATCCTCCGACCTGCATCCACGGAAAACCCATTCCAAGGGGGAAGTGCTGCACCAAGTTCAAAAAAGAAATGAGTCCTCTCGTCATTCCCCTTGAGGAGTTAACATTAGGCGACCAGGGCCGGATCGTCTTCATCGCACCCAAGTCTCACCCAAGGCTGGACCGTTTGAGCGTCCTGGGAATCATTCCGGGAAGCATCGTCCGGATGCATCAAAAAAATCCCTCCTATGTCCTTGCCATTGGCGAAACCACCCTCGCCTTAGACCGGGATATCGTGAAGGATATTTACGTGAAAAGGGTTTAGCAAGGATGGGTTGAAAGACTGCGCCCCACCCCAAGATCTTGTTCTCTCTCGTTTTCCAAACTACTACATTTAGGGAATCCTGAGAACTTCCCCCTGCCCGAATAAAAAAAACTTGACAAGGTGCCTATTGTATGTATAATAAGCGTCTAAAAGGTACATACCGAACGCATCATAGCTGTATAAAAACCATAAGTGTATAATAGACATCAATGAATCAATGGAGCCTTGAGATGAAACGGATCGGGATGGTGAGAGTCGGTCTCTATCTTTCGGATTTTCAGATGAAGAAACTCAAAACGATCTCCAAGAAAAAGGGGCTCTCGGTCTCCGAGATTATCCGGAGAATGATCGATGAGGGTTTGGAACGATTGAAGGAAGGAAAGTGATGGGAGGATTCATCTTCCACCTGACCTAAGGAGGCCGCCATGAGATGCAAAGAATGTCGGAAAAAAATCACCTTTGACCATTACCTGGGCGCGACCGGTTCGGGTTCAAACGGAGGCATCCAGATCGTCTTTAAATGTGACTGCGGATTCTATATGGTTCCGTTTGATCTCGTCCAAATCAGTCAAGGAAAGGGGCTGATTTCATCCGGAAAGATAAAGCGCTATAAGACCGATTCCAAACAGACCTCGGACGGGAAAAGCCTTTCCCAAGAAGGTCTCAAAATCTTCAACCAGGAGGGTGAACAAGCTTATGATCGGTGGACCAAGGAAGTCTTTTTGCCCTTAATGGATGCCAAGCTCAAGAAAATGAAGACCAGTTTTTTGAAATAGCCCTTCGCCCTGGAAACCGCGTTCATTGTCCCTTGTGAGACAAAACCGTCCGCACTCGCCCTTTCTAACCCGCCTAACTAGGACAAAACAGGTTGTCAGAGTTCAAAAAAATCCGAAATCCGAATATCGAAATTCGAAACAAATCCGAATTCTCAAAATTCAAATTTCCGCCATTGGTTGGCCAAAAAAGGTTTAGAAATGAGGTTCTTCGATCTCTTGTGTCGATGTTTTCCCCACTCAGGAGTAACCCCCCTCTATTCCCCCCCCTTAAATTAAGGGGGGTTAAGGGGCGGGTACCCACTCAATACCCGGATGAACCTCCTTTGTTTATCCCTGGTACCGATCACTCCCCTATGGCCTGATGGATGATCTTTTGCGCTTCTTCTACGATCGCCTCGAGGTGAGATTGGCTTTTGAAACTTTCAGCATAGAGCTTAAAAACATTCTCGGTTCCTGACGGCCTTGCAGCAAACCAGCCATTCTTTGCGACGACCTTCAGGCCGCCGATAGAGGCATTATTTCCCGGGGCACGCGTCAGTTTTGCAACAATAGGTTCGCCTGCAACTTCGGTTGCCGTAACAGCCTCCGGGGACAACTTTTTCAGCCGATCTTTTTGATCAGGCCTGACAGGCCCATCAATCCGTGTGTAATAAGGGGTCCCCAACTTCATTGCTAACTCCTGATAATGTACACCAGGATCTTTTCCAACCCGGGCGGTGATCTCTGCTGAGAGCAGGTTCAGAATGATTCCATCTTTATCGGTAACCCATACCGTCCCGTCATTCCGAAGGAAACTTCCACCCGCGCTCTCCTCACCGCCAAAGCAGATGGAGCCGTCCAGCAGGCCTTGAACAAACCACTTAAAACCGACAGGGACTTCGAAAAGCCTCCGGCCCATGGTCTCCACCACCCGGTCAATCAGACCACTGCTGACGAGGGTCTTCCCAATGGATGCGCTCCTGGACCATTGGGGTCGATGATTTAGAAGATAAGAAATGGCTACGGCCAGATAGTCATTGGGATTCATCAGCCCGACGGAGGGGGTGACGATCCCGTGCCGGTCCGCATCGGTATCATTCCCAAAGGCGACTTCAAACCGGTCCTTCATCTTGACGAGATTGGCCATTGCGTAAGGACTTGAGCAGTCCATCCGAATCTTACCGTCGTGGTCCACCGTCATAAAACGAAAGGTCGGATCAATCCTGGCATTGACCAGGGTGATATCCACACCGTAATGTTCCCGAATGGGTTCCCAGTAGTGAATGGACGCCCCCCCGAGGGGATCCACGCCCATTCTAATTCCAGTGGACTGGATGATGTCGAGATCGATCACCTCTTTTAGATCCCTCACATAAGGAAGGATGAAATCAACCTCATGGGTGATGGCTGCCTTGATGGCCTTCGAGTAAGGCATCCGTTTCACTTCCCGGTTCCCCGATCGGAGAAAGTCATTGGCCCGATCCTGGACCCATCCGGTCACATCCGTATCTGCAGGACCCCCATTGGGCGGGTTGTATTTAAAGCCGCCATCAGCAGGAGGGTTGTGTGAGGGCGTGACAACAATCCCATCCCCCAGGTGGGATGCTTTCCCCCGGTTGTAAACAAGGATGGCATGGGAAATGACCGGTGTCGGAGTGACTCCGTCTTCTTTCTGGATATACGTCTCAACCCCGCTCGCCGCCAGGACTTCCAGCGCAGTTCGCTGAGCCGGGCCTGATACTGCATGGGTGTCCTTTCCCATAAAAAGCGGACCCGTGATGCGACGGCTTTGGCGATATTCGCAAAGGGCTTGAGTGATGGCCAGAATGTGAGCCTCGTTAAAACTCCCCTCGAGCGGGCTGCCGCGGTGGCCGCTGGTGCCAAAGCTGACCAGTTGGTTCGGGTCATCCGGATTCGGCTGGTTTTCGTAATAGGCCCTTTCAAGCCGACTGACATCAATCAATAGTTCTGGAGGGGCAGGCTTTCCAGCAAGGGGATTGGGCTCCATGAACGAATCTCCTTCTGTCGATTCCAATTTTTTGTACCCCACCCCCACCCTGGCCCTCCCCCTGAAGGGGAGGGAATTCGCTATGTTTCTCCCCCTTCAAGGGGGAGGTCAGGAGGGGGATGGGGTATCTGTCGGATTAGTGTTAAACTTACCACAACGTAAAATAAAATAAATGATATCCATAAAATGCTTTCACGGGACATCATTTGCTGCGATTAATGTCGCTGGGTATAAATTTTAGATCCTCCGACCGCAGCGAGCAGGCTCTTGATCCCTGCTCCGGGTCCGTCTGAACAGCCAAAGATCGCTGTTCCAGCAACCAGCACCTTTGCCCCTGCCTCCACGACCAGAGGCGCTGTCCTGGGCTCAATCCCCCCATCGACTTCCAGATCGCATCCTGGATTCCGGGAATCAAGCATCTGCCGCACCTGGCGAATCTTTTTTAGCGTGTACTCAATAAAGTCCTGGCCGCCAAAACCGGGATTGACCGTCATGACAAGGATCAGATCGAGTTCCTCGAATATCTCGTCAAGGGTACAGGCAGGCGTCGAAGGGTTCAGTGCAACTCCAGCTTTTTTGCCCATTTCTTTGATAAGCTGTACCGTCCGATCCAGATGAGGCGAATTCTCCTGGTTGACGATGAGTATCTCTGATCCGGCTTCGACAAAGGCCTTGATGTAGCGTTCAGGCTGCTCAATCATCAGATGAGATTCAAGCGGCAGTGAGGTTCCACGCCGCATCGCCTTTACGATGGGAATCCCCAGGCTGATGTTCGGCACGAACTGCCCATCCATGACGTCGATATGGAAGCGATCCACTCCTGTCTGCTCTGCCGCTCTGATTTCCTCACCCAGTCTCAAAAAATCAGCAGAAAGAATCGAAGGTGCAATTTTGATCATAGCTATTTTTCCCCCCTCTTATCTACTCTCACATTTATCCTCCGCCTCCCTGCCCGAATCATGCCTTCCATCACTTCAGGAGAATCAGACGCCGGTCCGATGCTGCAAACGATCTTCGTTTTGTTTTTTGGCAGTTTCATCAGGAGAACCTCTCTTGAGGTTGGCTATTCCAGGGTTTCCTTTATGATATCCCAGAACCCATCAGAACATCAAATAAAGATTATTTTTAGAGGTTGAAAGCTGGATAACTGGAATGTTGGAACACTGGAATATTGGCTCAATTATTCCATCATTCCACTAATCCATTATTCCAGTTTCTCTTCGAAAAGATGACGAGATCATTCGAGCCACGGAACGAAGAAGATATGAAAGGACCAGGTCAGCGAGGCCTCTGGCCCTTCATGGAGGGAAAGTGAACCCTTCGACTCCCCGGCATGAATGCCGGGGCTTGCTCAGAGTTGACCCCGGGCGGCGCCTTATTCCCTGCCTTTAAAGGCGGGGCTTATCGCGTCGAACGGGTCAATTATTTGGAGGCCATGTATTTGAGGAGGTCAACCACCCGGTTGGAATAACCCCACTCGTTATCATACCAGGAAACAACTTTAAAGAACCGTTTTTCTCCCTTCAGATTATTCTGGAGAGTTGCGAGAGAGTCATAGATCGACGAGCTGTTTGAGTGAATAAAGTCTGTTGAGACAACCTCCTCCTTGGCATATTCCAGAATTCCCTTCAGGTAAGTCTCCGAAGCCTTCTTCATGAGAGCGTCGATCTCTTCGATCGAAGTCTCCTTGACAGAACGGAAGGTCAGGTCGACCACCGACACATCGGGGACCGGAACCCGGAAAGACATTCCCGTCAGTTTCCCCTTCACCGCAGGAAGAACTTCGCCCGCGGCTTTTGCTGCGCCAGTCGTCGAGGGGATGATATTGATGGCTGCTGCCCTCCCTCCTCTCCAGTCTTTCTTCGAGGGACCATCCACGGTTTTCTGGGTTGCTGTGTAAGCATGGATCGTTGTCATCAGACCGGTTTCAATCCCGATCCCCTCTTTCAGAAGAACATGGACGAGAGGCACAAGGCAGTTGGTGGTGCATGAGGCATTGGAAACGACATGGTGAACCTTGGGGTCATACTCCTTTTCATTCACACCGATCACGAAGGTCCTGATATCGCCTTTCCCGGGAGCGGTGATGATAACCTTCTTGGCTCCGGCCTTCAGGTGAAGGCCCGCCTTCTCAGCATCCGTGAAGAGACCGGTGGACTCAATCACATATTCGACACCCAGCTCCTTCCAGGGCAAAAGATCGACGGTCTTCGTGGCAGCCACACACTTGATCTTATGACCATTCACGATCAGGATGTCATCTTCCTCCAGGGAAGGGGCGCTCTTTTCCGTTGCCAGTTTTCCAGGAAATCGGCCGTGAACAGAATCATACTTTAACTGATAAGCAAAATACTTTGCGTCCGTACTCACATCGACAACCGCGACCACGTCAAACTCTTTTCCGAGAAGCCCCTGTTCGACCATGGCATTAAACACGAGCCTTCCGATTCTTCCAAAAC
>DATIGG010000499.1:0-2184 GCA_035454825.1 Thermodesulfobacteriota bacterium
GTATCCTCCACGATAACCTCGGATTTTCCCCTTATCCTCCAGCCGCTTCTCAAACCGATCCTTGAGATACTTGGTCAGTACTTCGACATAGAGCCTGCTGGTCGCAAAAAGAATCGTCTGGATTCCCTCTTTAATGAAAGGCGAAGCTAATCGTCTCGCTGTCTTGATATGGTTCGCCCGGATGCCCAATTCCTTATTGACCAGGGGCGGGTTATAGAAGACGAATAGCTTCTCTGAGGAAGGAGAGCCGCTTTGATCGATCAAGGCAACCTCTCTCTCCAGAAGCTTCTCAGCCAGCTCCTTAGGATTGGCGATCGTGGCCGAGCAACAGATGAACTGGGGTGTTGAACCGTAAAATCGACAGACCCGATCTAATCGCCTCAGGACGTTGGCCATGTGGGAACCGAAGACCCCGCGGTAGGAGTGGAGTTCATCGATGACCACAAACTTAAGGTTCTGAAAAAAGGCGAGCCATTTGGTGTGGTGGGGCAGAATCGCCGTATGAAGCATATCCGGGTTGGAAATCACAATATCCCCCTGGCTGCGGATTGCTGCTCGAGCCTCCTGGGGAGTATCTCCATCATAAGTATAGGTAGCAATCGATTCCCCGACTCGTTGGATCATATCCTGGAGCTCAGCCCTCTGATCCTGAGAAAGAGCCTTTGTCGGGAAGAGATAGAGAGCTTTAGAAACAGGCATCGTCAATTTTGATTGGAGCACTGGAAGGTTATAGCAAAGGGTCTTCCCGGAGGCCGTTGGAGTCACGATGGCCACATTCTTCCCGAGATGCGCAGCCTCAATCGCCTCGGCCTGGTGGGAATAGAGACGGTCGATGCCTGCTGCGTTGAGGGCCTGTTTAAGAGCCGGATGGAGGAATTCCGGGAAGGGACTATAGTTACCGTCCCTTTTCTTGAAAATCCGAAAGTCAGTGATACACCGGGAGATAGCTCGGGATCGCCTCCAGGACTGCACGATCTCTTCAATCGACATCCATTACCCCTGAGTCGAGAAAATTCGAAATCCGAATATCGAAATCCGAAACAAATTCAAATTTTCGAAATTTGTATCACTTTAGCTCTTTGAAGAAATACTCCATAGAGGGTGATTTAAGGACCCGTCATTCCTGCGGAAGCAGGAATCAAAAAGCAAAACTCTTACCGAAATTCAAATTCCTCAAACTTCATTTGTTTTGAATCCCGCCTTGGCGGGAGATTTTGGTCATTTGATATTGTTTCGAATTTCGGATTTAGAGTTTCGGATTTTCGATCTTAGATTTCTTTATTCCGATAGGCCTTCAGAAAGGCCTCTACCACGTTACGATCAAACTGCGTGCCGGAACATCGCTTCAATTCCCTGATGGCAGCTTCTTTCGTCAAGGCCTTCCGATAGGGACGATTCGTGGTCATGGCATCGTATGTGTCGGATACGGCCACAATCTTGGCAAGGAGAGGGATATTCTTTCCTTTCAACCCTTTCGGGTAACCTCTCCCATTCATCTTCTCGTGGTGGTATTTCACGCCTGGAACAATCTCTTTAAGCTGCCGAATGTGATCGATGATCTCTGCTCCCAGATTGGAATGGTGTTTAATAATGTCATATTCTTCCGGGCTCAACTGAGTTGGTTTTCTCAAAATCTGGTCCTCGATTCCAATCTTCCCGATATCGTGAAGCACAGAAGAAATCTTCAGCCACTTCTTTTCGATCGGTTTTAAGGGCAGATGCCGGGCAATGGCCAGACTATAGAGCGTCACCCGCTGCGTATGCCCCCCTGTATAAGGGTCCCGTTTCTCGATGGCATCGGCCAGCGACTCGGCTGTTTGAAAGAACATCTCCTCTTGCTCCTGATAGAGACGGGCATTGTCCAGGGCAATAGCAACCTGGTCGGCCAGGGAGATGAAGAGAGTGAGGTCCTCCTGATCAAAAACGGCTCCATTCTGTTTGTTGACTGCTTCCAGAACTCCAATCACCTTTTTCTTCACTTTAACCGGGACGCAGATAAGATTTCGCGTCTTAAATCTTGTCTTTCCATCTACGCCTTTACAGAAACGACGATCTTTTTCGGGATGATTCACAACCAGAGGCTTTCCCTTTTGAGCAACCCAGCCGGCAATCCCTTCTCCCAAATTGAGCGTGATCGTCTTAATGACCCCGCAATGATCCACCAGTGCAACCTCAAAAAAGAGG